>NZ_JBSICC010000070.1:0-1845 GCF_058245955.1 Providencia sp. UF-224
GGCTCGTTATACCAGTGCCAACCAACGATAGGTTCATCCACATACGTTCGTGTTTCTGCTTGTTCGCCATGGTTGGCCAACACGCTTCCTGATATCACCAGACTGACGAGCGACATTAATAAAATACGTTTCATCCTTGCCCTCCCTGCCCTTGCAGGCCATTGGCGATTTGATTTCTCACGCGGTCAATCAATTCTTGGTCAGCTGGGATATCAGTGCCCGATTCCAAATCCGAATAGAAATCTGCAAAGTTCAGGCGGTCAAAGTTAATGGATTGCAACTCATCCACGGTAATACCGCGACAATCACTGTTTTTGGCACTACCAAAACCAATACGTAATTGCCCGCCACGTCCTTGCTCTTGCACTATTTTGGCGAGTTTACTATCAAATACGCAGTAGGCTTCTTTCTTCTGAAGACATACACCGAGGACTTTCTTCGAGCAGTATGAACCGACATAAATGGTCAGATTGCGACTTTTGGCTTTACCCAGTGCTTTTTCTTCACTGTCACAATGGGCGAGACCAACATCGTTACCCCATCCTCCGCTTTTACAACAATTACTGAATCCCATTGCGGCTTTACGACAGGTGGTGCGTTTACCCGTAAATGCCTTCACATTGACATCATTGAGTTCTGCCACATCTTCGCCCGCCGCGGCCACTGCGGCTAACGCTGACACCGCTTTTTGGAAGCTATTGGCCTTATCATTTTTGATTTGGTCACACTCCCCACTGGCACAAATCAGCTCCGTCCCGCAAAGTTGGGCGGTGCCACTTAAGCCCTTCTGACAGGAAAAGGTCGCTTGCTCTCTAAGACAAGAACCGCTCACGCTCTCCTGACACACCGTACCGACTAACGTACAGGCTTTGTTGCTCATGTAGGGTTGGCAACTGCCATTGTCCGCGCTTTGTGAGACATAGGTGTCCTTATACGCCCAACAATCACTGTACAAGGTGAAACTTTTTCCCCCATAAGTCACGATCTTCGGCCCGCCTTTTTCCGTACACTGCGTAGCTATCTTGACTTCTTCGGATTTATCAAACGGACACACTTCTGTCCAAATGATTTCAGGGTTCGCTTCCACGTCATCGTATTCATACGTAAAGGTGACATTGGCGTTAAACCCGCCTCTGTAATTGTTGCCGTAGTATTTTGAGGTTTTGGTTAATAAGAACTTTTGCCCTAATGTCACCTCTTGGTTCACTGCAAACGACGTGTGGATTTTCCCCACCCCGTCATGGGTATAGTAATAACAATGGTCATTTTCCCCGCCAGAGCAGTGACTCGATGCGTAGGGTAATTTCACGATGGTGACCGGAAAGATTTTTCCAAAAAACTGCATCTTTTCGTCTATTGAACTTCGACATGTCTGCGCACTGTCTCGTTCATCACAGTAATTGTAATTGTGGGGAATAAGTACTTGGTCAGAATCCAGTGACACCGAAATGAGCTTGCCCGCCTCAGGGGAGGCAAATTCATGCCGATAGGCCGCGGGTCGCGCTTGCCTATTCAGCTCTAGCCACACGGTTTTCGTCACCTTACGGGTCTTTTTCACGATTTTGGCATTGAGCTCAATCCGTGCAGTTCGGGTACAGGCCAATTCCACCGCAGGAATACGCTCACATTGGTGGCTGGTAAACTCCGTTTTATCGAGTGTCACGTCCTGGCATATCCCCGTGTCTCCACCCGTGATATCCTCCGCTTTATCTCGCATATCCAACCCACTTTTGATAAACGGGGCGTCTAAATCCAATTTATCCTCCGGTTTATTTTTAAGCACATCCATGGTCAGCTGCCCCGCCTCATTGCTGTGTAAGGCTTTGCTTCCCGCCTGCTCTAACC
>NZ_JBSICC010000072.1:0-1701 GCF_058245955.1 Providencia sp. UF-224
TCTCTAAAGAGATAAACCCAATAAAGCCTTCGCTTACAAGCCATAAATGGCTGTCGCTCAGATAACCGTATCCACATGGTGCGATTGCCCCCGTAAAGCTGGCCGATGGCCACCTTAACGCGCAGCTACAGCCGTTCATCGAGGCGACGCCTCTTGCCCGTCTCACTGCGTTTTTCAAAGGGTCAAAAAAAGTAATGCTCTGTTTTAATTTAGTTCGGCTTAACCAGGGCAGGGGGCGGGTAGGGGATTTTAACAGCCTGTCACCGCTGACGCGGGTCTCGACGGCCCTGACCTTAATGTGTCATTTATAACACTGTTTGCCGTCTAAGCCCTACGGGCGGGTGATTTCGGTTAAATTTCATGATAATCTGGCATTAATGTATTGAAGGTAAATACGATTTTGGTATGAGGATAGTATGGAACGCAAGACACTGACTCTAAAACGCCCAACGACGGAAAAAGTTGTAGAAAGTACCTCGCCGGTTATTCAACGTCGTCGTAAACAGGTGGTGGTCAATACCCTGCGTAATCCGAATAAAGTATCAAAAAATGCACCCTCTCAATCCCCTAAAAAAGTGACACCCTCGCTCGCGAAAAAAAAGGTCGCTGTTGTCATACCGTTAGAAAAAAAAGTCATTCTACCGACGCCACCCTGAACCTTTCAGAACATTGGCCACACCTATTTCCCGATGGACAACTTCGCCTAATGCCCGTTGGTACGCGTGAAGCCTTATCTGCGGATAAAAAAGTTCGAGAGTTACCCATCTCGTATAAAAAGATGAAGCGCAGTCTCGCATCTATTAGTCACAGCGTGAAATTACCAAAACCTTTCTTGATAGATTGCACCGCTGAATCAATACCGCATCAGGAGGCCCTGTGAGGTCTGAAGGGTATTTTACGTCTGACGACCGCTACATGCTTTACTTTGGTATCGATAAGATCCAGCAAGAATTCATGGACTTAAGCTTTCAGGAGTTATTTCGTCAGCTAGGTAACTTGAAGACGCTGGGGATGCTCGCCGAAATTACCATTCCTTTGCAACTCAAAAATGGATTTGATGCTTCCGTCTCTCGCTTCAGCGACGGCCAGTTCCAGTCGGTATATATCTATTCCATTGTCGAGCTGTTTAAAGATCGAAATTGCATCACCTTGCTGGATGAGCCAGATTCATTCCTGCATCCAGAGTGGCAATTTGATCTCCTTAAGCAGATTTTCGAAATTACCGAAGATGCGGCAAAAAGTAATCATGTGCTAATGAGCAGTCATAGTGCATCAACCATCACATCAACTAGTGAGGAAATGATAAATCTCTGCGAACTCGATAAAAGACAGATCACAGTCACCAAAAGAAAGCGATCTGAAATTATTAAGACACTTTCAGCGGGAATGATAACTGTCACAGAGAATGAGGAGAGACTAAATATTTCTCACGTACTGAATAGTACCAGTGGAGCTGTTTTGTTTACCGAAGGTATTACGGATGAATTAATTATTGAGAGTGCATGGTCTAAATTATTTTCTGGGGAGCGCCATCCATTTGAGGTTCAAAATGCCTTCGATCGCATATTTCTACGCAATCTGTTTTCCCGTGAGGAGTTGAAAACCAATCGTCCTGGACGAACAATGTTTGCTTTGTTTGCTTTGTTTGCTTTGTTTGCTTTGTTTGCTTTGTTTGCTTTGTTTGCTTTGTTTGCTTTGTTT
>NZ_JBSICC010000073.1:0-1615 GCF_058245955.1 Providencia sp. UF-224
GTGGGCTATGCCCCGAATTGGCAACAAAACCGCACCACCGCCCGCGATACACCTTGAAGGGCAGTGGTTAAAGGAAGTCAGTTTTGAGACAGGTTTCACGTTGACGGTAAGAATTTTAAACGGCTGTTTGGTATTGATACCCGACAGCGAAGACACCCGAGCAATTAAGCAGCAGAACCAACAACAGCAAGCGCAACTCAGTGCAATAAAACACACGATGCGCGAGCTGATGGCAGAGTATATCAACAGGTAAAATTAAAGCTGAGAGTTTCTTAATAATGAATCAACTTGCAAGCTTAGACTGATTCATTATTTGGATAAAGTTTAAATTCAAATAGTATAATCACAAATTTTGATATAAATTAATTTTCCATGATAAAAAATCACTCAAGAATAATATTAAAATAATCACCTAACAACGTTAGTATATCTTCTGATGAAGATTGAGAGTAATCGTCAGGCACACTATTATCAATAGCCTTGAATGATAACTCACTATCTTTCCAAATAAGATTTACTCTTTTATCTAAGGAATCATTTAATATATCATATACCGCATTTAGATTACCACCCACATAGCCATAGCTCCCATAAATAGAATACCCCAACTCACAATAAAATGAATAATAATCATGTATATACTTACCATCAATAACAACATCATCGTCATTGATTATTCTTTGAAATCCATTCTTTAGATAGCTCGCTGAAATATATGATTTTTTTGCCACCCCTTTCATATCTAACCAAATTCTTTCTTTACTATTTAAAAAGAATTCAAGTATTGAGAGAGCACCAAATTTATACATCCCAGATGAAATATTCATATCCAATAGCAATCCATCATTAAATAAATAAAAATCATTTATTTTAAAGTTAAAATCCAATCTGCCTTTAAATAGATCACTTTTTAGAGAGTAACACACACCTCTATTTAAATTTATGTTTTTTTCATTTACACCAATAAAAGAATAAGAACATTTCCCTCCCATTCCTGTATAGTCATAACATTCAATTAAATTACTAAAAGACAAAATCAATTCATCATTGCTGTTAAATATCTCAAATTTACCATTCATTGAAACATCCCATTATTCGGTTTTTTTGACAATAACGTCGAATATTCGGTCATAATGATCATTACTAAAGCCAACCTGAGTCTTTCCATTACCTAAGTCTTTTGTAAGTATCCTAAGCTCGTTATTTCCAGGGATAACTTCCCATTCTAATGCTCCTTTCCATCTAGCTTGAGCTGCATTTCCTTTGCCTTGAAATATAGTTTGTGTTCCTGTTTGTCGATTTATTCTCGGAATCCCTTTTCCATTAGAGATATCATTTATAGCTTTATTCATCGCTTCAAGCTGATGAGGCTTAGGTGGATTATTTTTAGGCGTATTTTTAAGAGTGCCAGTGAGTACGTTACAACAATCACCCGCCAACCCGAACGGATCTACCCAACCCACCGGATTATGCACATACCCGTACGGATTCACACCACCCAGCAGCCCTATCGGATCGGGTGAAATATACTGCCCGCTGTCCCTATCATAATAGCGGAAGCGGTTATAATACAACCCTGTTTCTCGGTCTTCATATTGCCCCGCAAAACGGAAGT
>NZ_JBSICC010000074.1:0-1579 GCF_058245955.1 Providencia sp. UF-224
AAAGCATGAAGTTGGTCGGCAGGGTGCATAGCTTCACGTTGGCTATTTTCCGTCAGGGAAATAATCAGCGCATCGGATTCAGGCACAATTTTGACAGGCACAGGAAAACTGGATGAAAGATGCCCTTTTGCGACCAATTGTTGCAACGCCAGTAAACGACGTTGACCCGCTGCAACCCCGTAGACGTCATTGTCCATCGGGTAAATCACCAAGTTTTGTAATACTCCGACCGCTTGAATACTGTCAGCCAGTTCGGATAGGGCTTTTTCATCGATTGGACGTTTACGCACATTGAGTTCACTTTGCACTAAAGCCGATAAAGGCAATACATGTGCTTCCATACTGTCCAACGCCTGATAAATCGCGTCCGCTTGAGCGGATTTTGTGCCTTTTTTCGCTTTACGTTGTTTTGGGTTAATGCTAGTTTCTAATGTAGACATAATTAATACCTCTAGTTGTTTCTTGTGTCTAAGCTAAGGGAGGGTCAACAACTCCCTTAGCACCTAAGATGCCTGAATGAGTTCAGGACGCAGATAGAACATGTTGTTTAAATTGTCACTAAAGCCAATCGGATACCCGTCTTTCATAAAAATACTGTTGGAATCGTATGCATCACTGTGCAGCGTGATTTCTTCGTCGTATAACTCAGGTGAAATATCCCCCTCGAATAAATCCAATAACCGTGTTAATGGCGCAATGTAATGCAATAAATCCGCTTTCTGACCGTCAGTCAGTGGGGTTTTAACCCTTCTTTCGTTAGATTCTGGAGCTGCAAGGTTTTGATGTGATGACATATTTGAATCCTCCTTTGTGTGAATGATTTCTTTCGTTGAGTTCCTCCGCTGCAAAGGCCGTACATAGCCGAGATGAGGAAGGAAGCAAGGGCGGAGACAAAATTGTTGGTAAGCGCAGCGGCAAGAATTTTGGTGGAGTGCACTTTACGCTTGCTGTATGACGAGACGAGGCTATGTTTTAGGCCAAGCGGAGGTGCTCGATGAAAGATTAATCACACAGGTGATGAAGATGGCAGCACCCGACTTGCAGCGAGAGAAGCGAACGGCAAGTCGCCATTAACGCTTAGCATCGCTAAGCAGTGAACCAGGGGCGGTCCCGCAGGGAGCTGCACCCCTGCCCTTTGCGCCACGTTGAAAACGGTAAAAGGCGCAGCGGTTGACCTTTCAAGCCGGTTGTCCCCATTTTCCACATTTGGCGAGCCAGTGAGCGCGCCCCAAACAGGCGCGAGAACGGGAGTGTACGGGGAACCTGCGCCAACTGTGTGTAAATGGGGTCAATCCGGCGTTCGGCTTAAGCCTGGCTCAATGCCAGTATGAAGCCGTTGCCCCGAAACCTAAAGAAAGGCGTATCCACAAAATCAGTGGATAACTTTAAATAACCATGTTGATAACAAGGTTAATAGCCTGATTAATGAATGAATATCAACGCTGTTCAAAAAAACACCAAATATTGATTAGCATTTTACGACAGGAATGTCCGAAAATTGCGTTGTCCAGCGAGGCGATAAAAATTGCTGCTTCATTTTCCATAAAGCCGATTGCGATTGAATCCCCTGACCTGCAAA
>NZ_JBSICC010000075.1:0-1529 GCF_058245955.1 Providencia sp. UF-224
TTTGCAGGTCAGGGGATTCAATCGCAATCGGCTTTATGGAAAATGAAGCAGCAATTTTTATCGCCTCGCTGGACAACTCAATTGTCGGATATTCCCGTCGTTAGATGTTAATGAGATTAAAAAATAATCATTCTATAAAGTTTATCGATAATCAATTGATTACATAAGCTATCCACATTGATAAATGTAGTTATCCCCTGAAAATGGGGATAATACCGCGTTAAATGTTTTTACCTTATTTCGTATAAATGTATTTCTCAGCCGCTTAACAAGCTCTTTTTCATATCTCATAAATTGCACTTTATTGCAAATTGCATTATAATGCAATTTGAGGAGAGGACATGTATACAGTCAAATACCACGAAGAAGCAGAAAAAGAAGCCAACGATTTACCCATTAAAATAAAAGTTAAATATGACCGTATAGTGCAGAAAATGGAATTAAACCCACATATCTTAAGAGAGCCCGACACAAAACCCCTTGGGGATGGGCTATTTGAACTAAGAACCATGGGAAATGATATTGCACGAGGAATTTGGGTATACCATAAAGGAAAAACAATTTACATGTTGCGGATTTTCATAAAAAAATCACAAAAAACGCCAAAAACAGAATTTGAGATCGCAAAAGCAAGGTTACAGGAGATACTAAATGATGAAAACGCATAATGAATTACACAATGAGTGGATGAAAAACCCTGAATATCGAGCTGCTTATGAAGAAGAACTACAGAAAGAAAAACTTCAAGCTCTGCTAACAGAATGGCGGACTAACGCGGGTTTAACAAAAGCAGAATTAGCTAAAAAGTTAGGCGTTAATCCCTCGACTGTCACTCGTATGGAGTCGAATGTTGATAATGCAAGTATCCGTAATATTATTAAATATGCGGCGGCCTGTGGTATTCGAAATCCAATAATCTCACTTTAATTTTACAGGATTTGAATAATGGTCATTACACATGCGAGCGCAGTAAAATCACAGAAGTTACATCCAAAAACCCGTATGCCCCATTTTTGAAGGGGTGTTTATGTTTTGGAATATAAGGCAATGAATATAACTTAGCGGGTCAGTGTAACTACCAATATAATCTCGTTGTTGATAATGTTATTGAAATAGAGTCAATATTTTACCGGCATCATGTTTCCGAGGATGCCGTTATCACTGTCATTCAAATGGTGCGAGAAGATTTAGAACTCAATCTTGATAACGATGAGATTGCAGCATTACTTGATAATAGTCAGAGTGTCCGAAATTATGATCATAGTTACAGTGATGATGGTGAAGCGGATTGGGCTATTCAACAATATCAAGGCATTCTAGCGCATAAACTTGGTTATGACTGCGCAAAATCGACCGATGAGCAAGGAACTGTATATATCGCTTATTGTGTTGGTCGACCGTTGTTCGAAGTGCCATGCGCGTAATGTTCCTTCGGCTATCTTTTCTTTACGCATCCCCTACGAATTAAGCCAGGCATTGAGCCAATCTTAATTCGAGCACCCGTTACCCACTTTGACACACAATCGGTG
>NZ_JBSICC010000076.1:0-1523 GCF_058245955.1 Providencia sp. UF-224
GGTTTAAAACGGTAAGGGGGACGCCACTCTTGCGTACTGGGAATAAAGGAAAGCTGGTTACTCATCTGAGTCCCTTCACCGCCACTGTTATCCGCAAGGGGTTGCACGCCATGATGAGAGACACTTATCACCTGCCATGTGGTGTTCATACGCGCACTCGGGTGGTTAGACAAGGTAAAAATACGCCCCGGCGCTAATTCAATACAGTTCGTGGTTGCAGAGCCGACTTGACGTTGGTTTTGCGATTGCTCGTAGCGGATTTGGTTAAAAGGTTGCCCCTGTGCATCCTCTTGAAAACGCCCGTAGCTTTCAAACACCTCATGTTGCTGATGAACCTCGCCCGTGACTTGGTGGCTCAGTGGGTAAGACGGCCTAAGTTGGTTATAATCTTTATCCACACGAATATCGCTGCACAACTGCTCCGCATAACGCCATGTCGTAGCGGTACTGTCGGTGATATCCGTTTCAGATTGCGGATTGTAGGTGAGGGATATCCCCGCTTTCATGCCTAAATGGCGGTCACTGTAAAACAGTTGAGGGCCTTCTTCGAACCAGTAATTAATCCCTTCTTCAGCAGCAAGGCGACACCAGAATTCATACATCGTTTCGCGCTTTTGGGTAATGTACTCGCGTTTTAGGTGTTCTTCGGGGTGGTAAAACTGCATATCGTGTTTCACACGCGCTTCATCCAGTAACACTTTAAGGACTTGAGGTACCGTCATATCTTGAAAAATTCGGCTATCTTGCTTAAGTGTCATCACCCACATTTCAGGGCGTATCACAAAGTGATACCACGTTTTTACGCCATCGGTATTGCCTTGCTCTGCACTCGCCAACAAGCCTTGTACGGTACGAAGGATTTTTCCATCTCGTTTTACGGTCAACGAAGAAGCTGCACCCAACACCGTTTGAAAATCAATCTCGGGTAATGGACTGACTGCCTGAATCGACAATGAAAAGAGTTGGGAAAGCCCTTCTTGCAAATCGAACTGCGTGACCTGAAAGGTGTTTTCAGGTAGCCCACCAATCGTACAGGTGAATACCAATCCTGTGCCAAGTTCGCCACTGGCTATCCGGTCTAAAAGTTCCCCATGTGCTGCTTGCAGGGCTTGGTCTTGTGCATAGGTTCTGCCACCTGTGTATCCGCCACCGTGAATCAGTGGGTTATTTTCGGGGCTGCCGAGCCGTCTGTTTTTCTTCGGGTCTGTCCAAGACATATGAGTATCCTCTGCGGGGAAAAAAGCCAAAAATGCAAACGAGCCCCGAAAGGCTCGCAAAAAAAAGGATTAAGACTCGAGCGGTGCGCGCCAGTCATCAGCACCCGATGTGCCAGCAACGGTGTGTTCCCAGTCTACTTTACGGTAAGATAGAGACACTTCGATAAGCTGGGTGAAATCCGCTTTCGCAGGGTCTTGGCAGTGCGGCATTTGGCAATCAATATTAACGATGGTTGCATCAGTTAACGTAGTCGTGAAGAAATGCTCTTGTTTACCTTCAACCGACGTGCGGTACCATTTCAGTTC
>NZ_JBSICC010000077.1:0-1301 GCF_058245955.1 Providencia sp. UF-224
TATTCGCCAAACTAATGGCAATTTGTGTTAATGCCTTAGACAGTCAAGCGACTGATTTTTTAGGGGAACTCTTTATGTCATTAGAACTGGGCGAAGGGGCATGGGGGCAGTTTTTCACCCCATTTCATATTAGCCAGCTAATGGCAAATCTTATCATCGGTGATTGCAGTAAGATAATTGAAAAAAATGGCTATATCAGTGTGTGCGAGCCTACGTGCGGGGCGGGCGGAATGGTGATTGCCTGTGCAAATTCTGTTTTACAACAAGGCTATAACTCACAAACGCAAATGATCGCGGTATGTACGGATATTGATGAGGTTGCTGCCCGAATGTGCTACGTCCAACTGGCATTATTGGGGATACCTGCCATTGTGAATATCGGTAACAGTTTGACGTTGGACGTTCGCCAAACACTGTATACCCCTATGTTGATGTTAAATTCATTCCGTTTTAAATCCTTTCTCACCGCCTAATTTACGTTATTTTCAAGGGGATTTGTTCCCCTTTTTGCGCATCGGCTTAATCCTGGCATCGAGCCAGGCTCAATCCGACAAAGACAACCCCTGCGCCATTTTACGCTGACGCGTGGCGCAAAGGACAGGGATGCAAGCTCCCTGCGGGAGCTGCCCCTGGTTCACTGCTTAGCGATGCTAAGCGTTAATGGCGACTTGCCGTTCGCTTCTCTCGCGGCAAGTCGGGTGCTGCCATCTTCATCACCTGTGTGATTAATCTTTCATCGAGCACCTCCGCTTGGCCTAAAACATAGCCTCGTCTCGTCATACAGCAAGCGTAAAGTGCACTCCACCAAAATTCTTGTCGCTGCGCTTACCAACAATTTTGTCTCCGCCCTTGCTTGCTTCCTCGTCTCGGCTATGTACGGCCTTTGCAGCGGAGGAACTCGACGAAAGAAATCATTAACACAAAGGAGGATTCAAAAATGTCATCACATCAAAACCTTGCAGCTCCAGAATCTAACGAAAGAAATGGAAAAGACGAAATCGCAATCACGGCTATTGAGGTGAAAAACTCGCAAGCCCGTTTAACGTTTTTACCTTCCAAATTAGGGCGGTATTGCATTGCATTTGAAAATGCAATCTATAACTGGATGACTCGGAACGCCGTAGCCTATAACGGCGGCTATTGGAATTTTTATACGTTGTCGAATGGCGGTTTTTATCAGCAACCGACAAAGGGCTATATGATCACCTCACCAAACGGATTTATGGATGATACGACCGCACAAGAAACAGGAATTATTGTCACGCTAATGATGTTAAGCCATTTTTCATTTGTGACCTATG
>NZ_JBSICC010000078.1:0-1294 GCF_058245955.1 Providencia sp. UF-224
TGACCCGTCCTGAATAAGGTTGACACTTTTTCAATTTAAAATTGGAGAGTGCAATGAAACCAATCACTAAACGAACTCAACGCGATTATTCCCTCGCTTTTAAATTACAGGTTGTTGACCAAGTAGAAAAAGGCGAACTTACCTACAAACAAGCCCAAGACCACTACGGTATACAAGGGTGCTCTACAGTTTTAGTTTGGCTTCGTAAGCATGGTCGGTTAGATTGGTCTAACGGTACGCCTAATACTCTTTGTAGAGGTTCAGTTATGACCCAATCTCCTGAGCAACAAACGCCAGAACAACGCATCAAAGCCCTTGAAAAGGAGCTGGAAGAGGCTCGACTTAAATCTGATTTCTTCGAGGCTGTTGTTAAAGTTATGGATAGAGACTTCGGAGTCCGTTTATCAAAAAAGCGCAAAGCCGAGTTATTAAAGAAAAAACGGTCAAAAACCTTACCGTAACAATAGCTTGCCGTTTTATGCAAATCAGCCGGCAGGCTTATTACAAGAGACTGGATAGGACTGAGGAACGAAAGAAAATCGATACGGGCATTATTGATGCTGTTAAATCTGAACGGGCTTTTCACCCCAGATTGGGCGGTCGTAAGCTGCTCTTTATTCTAAAGCAAAAACATATACTTATTGGCCGTGATCGATTGTTTTCTTTATTGAAAGAGCATCGGTTACTTGTGCCTAATAAGCGAGCTTATCATCGAACAACGTTAAGCCATCATCGTTTTCATCGGCATCCAAATTTAATTAAGTCAGGGTTCATCCCTACACAGCCAGAACAGCTTTGGGTGGCGGATATTACCTATTTATCAACACATGAAGGCGATACATATCTAAGTTTAATTACGGATGCGTACTCACGAAAAATCGTGGGATATCATTTAGATGACAATATGAAAACAAGCTCAGTGAAGAAGTCGTTGGTGCAAGCTTTAAAAAAACGCCGTTCAACCACATCGCTGATCCATCATTCAGACCGAGGGGTACAATATTGTTCTTCGGAGTATCAAGAGGTACATAAAAAACATAATATTCAATGCTCTATGACTGATGGCTACGATTGCTATCAAAATGCGCTAGCTGAGCGAGTTAATGGAATATTAAAAATGGAGTATCTTCTGATAAAACCGAATAATTTAGAGCTAGCGAGAAAGTTAGTTGAAGAATCAATACAGCTATATAATGAAAAACGACCACACTTGTCACTAAACTATAAAACGCCCAATGAAGTTCATCGGGCGTTTTATGACTGAAAAGTTGTCAACCTATATCAGGACTAGTCA
>NZ_JBSICC010000079.1:0-1259 GCF_058245955.1 Providencia sp. UF-224
AAATAAAGCCCCCAAAACAGAACGTTATTACACCCTAGGCTATGCCCCGAATGGCAACAAAGCCGCCCAATGCCCGCAATACACCTTAAAGGTCAGTGGTTAAAGGAAGTCAGTTTTGAGACAGGTTTCACGTTGACGGTAAGAATCTTAAACGGGTGTTTGGTATTGATACCCGACAGCGAAGACACCCGAGCAATTAAGCAGCAGAATCAACAACAGCAAGCGCAACTGAGTGCAATAAAACACACCATGCGTGAGCTGATGGCAGAGTATACCAGCAGCTAAAAGGTAAACTGAGCGGCTCTTAAAATGAATAAGCCAGAAGATTGAATAACCTTCTGGCTTAAACATCAATGAATAAGCTTATATTCTACGGAGTCTGCAACTATATTTACCCATCCTTTAAAAGAAAAAAATTCAGCTAAAAATGAAAATACATACAGCCCACCTAAACTAAAATACTTTTGGCTTACTAAAGTAGAATCTTGTACGTCATTTTTATCAACGAACTTAAATATACAATTTTCAGTAGTATCCATTGTCCAAGATAAAGGCGCATCAATATAACTGGCATTTCTGAATCTAAGCTCAATAAAATAATCTTGATCTGTTATTTCTAAACATCCTTTCACTACAAGGTCATTCTCATAGAATCCACAAATTTCCATATCGCACCATTCATTTTCTTTTAGAATCGAGCTTATCTTTTCAATATTCATGAATTACCGCACCTTTTAATAGGGTATATGTGTATCCCTTGCTGCATCTAGATTATAAGTAGGATTAGCTCGGCCATCTTTATAGAATGGTTTAAGTGTTAATTCTTTATGCCAACCACCATAAACATCCATATATTCAGTACCTTCACCTACCTTCTGGCGTGACACTCTATATATACTTCCTGTATATCCATGATCAGGATTAGCTGGATGAGCTCTCACCGTCATTTTATATTCACCATCCAGCCAACTTTCTTTTAATTTTGATGGTGGTGTTTTCAATCCTTGCCTACTAAGAGCTATATCCAAATAATCTCGGGGAGCTACTCTGACAAATTGACCTGAGCTATCTTGCCAGCGTCTAGTTTTATCATTCCATGTATAATCCAGTGGACAACACGCCAACCCGAACGGATCAACATACCCCACCGGACAATGCACATACCCATACGGATTCAGCCCTCCCAGCAGCCCTATCGGGTCGGGTGAAATATACTGCCCGTTCTCGCTATCATAATACCGAAAACGGTTATAATACAA
>NZ_JBSICC010000007.1:0-191523 GCF_058245955.1 Providencia sp. UF-224
AACTGTGCTTGCGCCGTGGCATAATTTTGTTCGTTTTGGCTTAATTTAGCTTGTAAATCAGCTTGTTGCTTTTCACTTGAAGCTAACTGAGAAGAGAGTACATTTTGTGCGGTTTGAGCCTCTTTTAGTGCTTGTTCTAAGACAACTTTTTGCTCTGCTTGTACTGTTTTTTCTGCTAATGATGCCTGAATTTTCTCAGCAAGTTGCTCTTTTTCAGCTAATTGAGCCAATAATTGCTGGTTTTGCTGTTCTAATTGCTTAATACCCGCTTGCTGTGCAGCTAAAGCAGATTGAACATCCTCTTTCTCACTTTTTGCTGTGTTAAGCTCAGTTTCTTTTTGTTTAAGCAATTCTTTTTGCTGTAATAGCTCATTCGTCACTAATTTCACTTGCTCATCAGTGCTGCCAGCAATCTGTAACTGGTTTTTGGCATCCAGTTCTAATTTAGCTATATTCGCGGTTAATTGCTCAATTTTTAAATTCGCAGCAGCGTATTGCTGCTCTTTTTCAGCCAATTGCTGCTTTATTTTTGATTGTTCAATTGCACTCTCATTTAATTGTTTTTCAAGCTGAGCAATTGTTTCTTGAGTTTGCTGATTTTCTTGACTGAGCTGGGTTAAATTATTCTGTTTTTGTTCAATCGTTTTTTCTGCTTCTGCAAGCTTATGGTTTAACGTATCAATTAACGATTGATCATCTGATGATGAATTTAATAACGCTTGTAACTGCGTTATCTGATGTTTATTTTGCTTAACATCGTCATTAAGCTTATTAATTTCAAATTCTTTTTCGGCGATTGTCTGTGTTAATTGCGCAATACTCTTATTGTGATTAATTAACTCAGCAACTAACTGCTCATCATTTAACAAATTATTGTAAGCAATAAGTTGGCCTACACCTTGAGCTATACCAAATTTATATAAGTTGGTTAACTGTTGGCGTTCAATTAATTTAGCGAGCTGTTCAAGATAAGCCGTAGCATCTATCCCTGATGGCCGTGCAAATTTAGATGAATATAACCCCAGAGGATCGAGGACGAGCTGGTATTTTGCAAAATCTTTTGCAAGATACGCAGGGTTCCATTGATTACTTTGAAAAAAATAAGGATAAGATGAAAGCAATACAGGTGCTGATACATTATCAACAATCACCGGGCAAACTCCAGAAAAGGTTGTATTTTCTGGTTCTATCGGTGTCGTTTTAGCAGCATCGACTGGCTTAGTCGATGCTGCGCCTGATTTTCTTTTACCCGTTGTCTTACCTTTGGTTCCTTTATTCGCCGCCGCGGACTTTTGTCTTTCCTTTGGCGCAGGCACCGTCGATAAGGAAGAGAAGATATCGTAACCTTGAGCTTGTGTATTAACTGGCTGTTGCTGCTGCTTTTGCTCACTTACTTTGCCTTCATTTTCCAAATGAAGGTAAGTATCAAAATCATCAATAACGCTATTAAATTTGTCTGCTTTTGGAGCATGACTAAAAAATGTCGTAACAAGTGCCAGCGACACACAAAGTCTAAGGTTTATTCTCATAATCCACTAATTTTCTTCAATGTTGATTCGGTAGACAATACTGAGTTATAGCGAACTTTTGCACAGAGTACTTTCGTTTTAGACTCAATCGCCATTTGCAGTAATTCAATTGTGTCAGGGCTCGCGGTGCTTTCAACTTCTCTGTAAAGACGGTTGATATCACTCACTTCCTTAAATGAACCTACTAAACGATTGTAATCTTTTGGTGAAAGTGTTTTTAGTGCGTTTAATTCCTTAACGCACGTATTGAGGTGTGCAAACGTTTGTTGATCAGCGCCACTTTGTCCATAAGTTGTTGTCGCTATCGGAGTGCGATTAATAGCGCTATTTAACACTTTTTGAGATTCTGGGTATGAATCATCAGTTTGAGTTGCATTTACAGCAGGTTGCGGAGCAACTGGAGTCGTATTTGCATTTACTGTTTGTTTTGGGGTGTTCGGCGTTGCTGTATTATATGTGTCTGAGCCAAATGTACAGCCAGAAAGAAGAGCCGTACCTGCTATAAGCAAAGATGCAACATGAAATTTATTTTTTAAAAACATATGGTTACCTTACCAGTACTTTTCTTCGCTATTATAATGATGTCCAAGAAACCTAGTGTAAGCTAAAAACTAGTTATTTTCTATAAGTCCGAATGTAGAAATAGAGTCATCTCATAAATTTAGATTAAAATAATTTTAGTTTTAAATTTATTTTATCGCTACTCTTTCGTTACTTTTATGAGCTTATTCTTATTAATACACCAAGTCAGTCATAAATTAACACTTTTAACGTGCCATTTAATTATATTATGTTATCTAAACATTATTTTACTAGCTTATGTAACCATAAACATAACAGTTCAATAACACAAAATTCGAGTTCTTTTTTATCTTGCTGCTGAAACATTTATTCACAAATAAAATAGCTTTATCACACAAAAAAAGTGTTTTAATCAGTCTAATAGCCTTTATATTGCTTTAAAAATTTTAGTATAACCATTTCACCTGAAAATAAGTAACTTCACCTAAACCCCAATTATAGAAAAGACAGGAACAATAAATTTCATGTGTACTCAACGGGTTATGTTAAAAAAAACAGCGTAGGCCCTATGTAATACCTGTGTAAGTATACCAACTCTCTGACATAATTACTTATACTAAATTGATACCATTCGTAACTCAAATTTATTTTCAACATTATTATATAGACTACTTTTTACTAATTAGCTAATGCCTAGGATAAAAATAGGTAAATACATATTATTTTGATATTAGTTAGATTGATTCGTGGATATAAGGGATAAAATGAAAGGAATTACTGAACATAATAAGAGTTAACAATGTGCCCAGAGTTATCTGGGCACAAAATAACACAGATTATTTTGTCGGACGTAAAGCTGGGAATAAAATAACGTCGCGAATAGTATGACTGTTAGTGAATAACATCACCATACGGTCGATACCAATACCAAGACCCGCAGTTGGCGGTAAACCATGTTCTAACGCAGTCACATAGTCTTCGTCATAGAACATTGCTTCATCATCACCTTCGTCTTTTTGACGAACTTGTTCTGCAAAACGTTCTGCTTGGTCTTCTGCATCATTTAATTCTGAGAAGCCATTACCAATTTCGCGACCACCAATGAAAAACTCAAAACGGTCTGTAATAAATGGATTATCATCATTACGGCGTGCTAAAGGGGAAACTTCAGCTGGGTATTCAGTGATAAAAGTTGGTTGAATTAAGTGACTTTCCGCAACTTCTTCGAAGATTTCACACTGAACACGGCCTAAGCCCCAGCTTTTCTCAATCTTAATACCTAACGATTTTGCAATCGCTACAGCTTTATCCATATCGTCTAAGTCAGCCACATTCGTTTCTGGACGATATTTACAGATAGCTTGCTTCATGGTCAATTTAGTGAACGGTTGACCGAAATCAAACTGTTGATCACCATACTGAACGACTGTATTGCCTAACACTTTTTGTGTCAGTGTACGGAATAAATCTTCCGTTAATTCAATCAGGTCACGGTAATCTGCATACGCCATATAGAGTTCCATCATGGTGAACTCAGGGTTATGGCGAGGTGATAAACCTTCATTACGGAAGTTACGGTTAATTTCGAAAACACGTTCGAAACCACCAACAACGAGACGTTTTAAGTACAGTTCTGGTGCAATACGCAGATACATATCAATATCTAACGCATTGTGATGCGTAATAAATGGACGCGCTGATGCACCACCAGGAATGACTTGCATCATTGGGGTTTCAACTTCCATAAAATGGCGGGCAACCATAAAATTACGCACTTCAGCTAAGATTTTAGAGCGCACAATGAACGTATTACGTGATTCATCATTTGCAATCAAATCCAAATAACGCTGGCGATAACGTGTTTCTTGGTCTGATAAACCGTGAAATTTGTCTGGTAGCGGGCGCAAGGCTTTCGTTAATAAACGAACTTCATGGCAGTGAACCGTCAGTTCGCCTGTTTTCGTTTTAAATAAACGACCTTTGGCACCTAAAATGTCACCTAAGTCCCATTTTTTGAACTGTTCGTTATAAACGCCTTCGGCTAAATCATCACGAGATACGTAGATTTGAATACGCCCGCCGACATCTTGCAATGTTGCAAATGAGGCTTTACCCATGATACGGCGAGTCATCATACGACCCGCAATAGAGACTTCAATATTTAAGTCTTCCAATTCTTCTGATGACTTTTCACCATACTGCGCATGAATTTTGTCAGAAAGATCTTCACGACGAAAATCATTTGGGAATGGAATTCCTTTTTCACGCAACGCCGCGAGTTTTTCTTTACGGGTTTTCAGTTCGTTATTCAAATCGGGAGCTTGTTCTGCACCCTGTTGCTCTTGAGACATTTTTTCCTCACAGGCCAGCTTTTAAACTAGCTTCAATGAATTTATCCAAATCACCATCCAGCACGGCTTGCGTGTTACGCGTTTCCACACCAGTACGTAAATCTTTTATTCTTGCATCATCAAGGACATAAGAACGAATCTGGCTTCCCCAGCCAATGTCTGATTTGTTCTCTTCCATCGCTTGCTTGTCTGCATTTTTCTTTTGCATTTCCAGTTCATATAGCTTCGCTTTTAACTGGCGCATCGCTTGGTCTTTATTTTTATGCTGCGAACGGTCGTTCTGGCACTGCGTCACAATATTCGTTGGAATATGGGTGATACGTACCGCTGATTCCGTTTTGTTTACGTGCTGACCACCCGCACCTGAAGCGCGGTACACATCAATACGTAAATCCGCAGGGTTAATTTCGATATCAATATCGTCATCAACTTCAGGGTAAATAAAGGCCGAGCTAAACGAAGTGTGACGACGCCCACCGGAGTCAAATGGACTCTTTCGAACCAAACGGTGAACACCCGTTTCCGTTCTTAACCAGCCGTAAGCGTAATCACCAATAATTTTCACTGTTGCTGATTTTAGACCCGCAACGTCACCATCAGACTCTTCAATAATCTCGGTTTTAAAGCCCTTTGACTCAGCCCAACGCAAGTACATGCGTAATAACATACTTGCCCAATCTTGAGCTTCAGTGCCACCAGAACCTGCTTGTAAGTCAATATAGCAATCAGCACTGTCATATTCACCAGAGAACATACGGCGAAACTCCAGCTGCTCTAATTTCCCTTGCAGTTGCTCTAACTCAGCACCGGCCTCGTTGAATGTGTCTTCATCGTCAGCTTCAACCGCCAACTCTAATAAACCTTCAACATCTTCAAGGCCTTGTGTTAGCTGATCGATTGTTTCAACTATCGCCTCAAGGGATGAGCGTTCTTTACCGAGTGCTTGCGCCCTTTCTGGCTCATTCCAGACATCAGGTTGCTCAAGCTCTGCGTTGACTTCTTCTAAGCGTTCTTTCTTGGCATCATAGTCAAAGATACCCCCTCAGAACCGCTGTCCGATCAGACAGGTCCTGAATCTTACTTTTTACTGGGTTTATTTCAAACGTCATTTTCAATATCTTATGGTTGGTCAAAAATAATTTTTTATTTACAAACCATTTAGTATAACGGAATTTATCACAGGTTTATAGCGCTCTGAGGTGCTAATTCAGCCTAAGTTACCCCAACATATTTATGATTAATCAGGCCAAATATGTTCAACCATCAGCTGTACACTTTTTTGCCCGCGATATTCATTTACGTCGAGCTTAAATGCAATTTTAGCTTTTTTAATACTGTTATCCGGCCACCTACGCACATCAATATTAAACATAATCGCATCAAGCATTGGCCCACCGTTTATAGGTTCTAACATCAGTTTAAGGTGACGCTCCCCCACTAAACGCTGCTGTAATAACTGAAAATGGCCATCAAATACAGGCTCAGGGAACGATTGCCCCCACGGCCCACTTTCACGAATGAGTTCTGCGGTTTCTAGGCAAAACTCGTTGCGAGAAAGTTCACCATCGCTCCAAACAACACCGGCAAGTTGCTCAGGAGCAATAAGCTCGCCCATTAAAAGCTCAAAATGGTGCTTAAAATCTGCAAAATTATTTTCTTCTAAGGTCAACCCTGCGGCCATTGCATGACCGCCAAACTTTTGCATTAAGCCTGGTTGCAGCGTATTAAGCCGTTCAAGGGCATCGCGCATATGCACACCTTGAACTGAACGCCCAGAGCCTTTCAGTACACCATCCCCGGCAGGCGCAAATGCAATCACAGGTCGGTGATATTGTTCTTTAATTCGAGAGGCTAGAATTCCAACAACCCCTTGGTGCCATTCTGGGTGATAGATGGCAAGGCCGTTTGGTAATTGATTATCGCTGTACTCAAATTTATTAAAAAGAACGGATGCTTCTTGCTGCATTCCTTGTTCAATTTCACGACGAGCTTGATTTAACCCATCTAATTCGTTAGCAAGCTCCCTCGCATAGGCCATATCATCAGTCAGCAATAACTCAATACTCACTGACATATCATCCAACCGACCTGCCGCATTTAATCGCGGACCAAGCGCAAAGCCAAAATCATTGGCAACAAGCCTCGATAAATCACGTTTTGAAACTTCAACTAACGCCTTAATACCTGCGCAGCAACGCCCTGCTCGAACACGGTTTAATCCTTGGTGAACCAGTATCCGATTGTTGGTATCAAGGGGCACCACGTCCGCCACTGTACCTAATGCCACCAAATCAAGATATTCCGCTAAATTAGGTTCGCTTAACCCTTGTTGGATAAACCATTCTTTTTGGCGTAAATGTGCGCGCAGTGCCGACATTAAATAAAATGTCACCCCGACGCCCGCTAATGATTTTGAGCCGAAGTGGCACTCATTGAGGTTTGGGTTAATAATAGCGTCGGCTTCAGGTAGTGTTTCACCCGGCAAATGGTGATCGGTAATAATGACATTAATCCCATATTGCTTTGCAACGGCTACGCCTTCATGAGATGAAATTCCATTATCCACGGTGATAATTAAATTTGCCCCCCGCTTGTGAGCTTCTTCTACCACCAACGGTGTTAACCCATAACCATTTTCAAAACGATTCGGTACGATATAATTTAAATTGACATAGCCCATCGATTTTAATGCGCGAATAGCCAGTGCTGTACTTGTTGCACCATCCGCATCAAAATCCCCTACAATGGTAATGGATTCATGCTCCGTCAGTGCTCGGTAAAGTAAGACAAGTGCATTTTCAATGCCTGATAGCGAACGATAATCCAGCAAATTTGTGGCTTTACGCTCTAGCTGAGCCATATCCGTGATACCACGATGCAGGTAAATGCGCTGCAATAATTCAGGGAGCCCTGGAAGTTGAGCGGACTCACCATCAACGTGCCGTTGTCGTAAAAAAGTTTCTACATTCACAATAATTAACTATTTTTCGTCGAGTAATTGAATAAGCGCATCAGGTTTTAGGAAGCCAGGTAGCATTTGACCATCAGGTAAAATAATCGCAGGGGTACCTGTCACTTTAAATAAGTTAGCAACACTCATATGCTTACTTAGATCAATTTTACAGTTATCAATCATCGCGACTTCTTCGCCTTTAAACGCTTGTGTTAACGCATTTTGTGGTAAGCCATTACACCAGATAGACGCCATTTTTTTACCCACATCACTTTGGGCACCTTGACGAGGGTAAGCAAGATAACGCACCGTCACACCTTTGCTATTAAGTTCGCCTACAGTTTCATGGAGCTTTTTACAATAGCCGCAACTGATATCGGTAAAAACCGTCACCACGTATTTTTCTTGCGGCGCTTTGAAATAAATCATTTCATTTTTGAGGGCTTCTACCTTTTTCATTAACGGTTGATTACTAATATTGACTGGGGTTTTTCCACTCATATCGTAAATCGGCCCCTGAAGTAAATACTTACCATCATCCGTGATGTACACAATACCTGTCGTAGTTTCTACGACATTTAACCCGACAATAGGCGAAGGTTTAATCGACTCTACTGTCATATCGTATTTTGCCAATGTATCACGAATGACTTTTTCTTCTGTTGCAGCATAGGTAGTTGTCGTCATTGCAACAAAGCAAGCTGCTGCCAATAATAGCCATTTACGTTTCATTAATAATCCTTTAATTGTCATCCTCTTGGATGATGTTGTTCATGTAGCGCACGTAATCGTTCCGTCGCAACATGAGTATAAATTTGCGTTGTTGATAAATCGCTGTGTCCTAATAACATCTGTACGACACGTAAATCTGCCCCATGGTTCAATAAATGTGTTGCAAAGGCATGTCTAAGGACGTGGGGCGAGAGCGATTCCGCATCAATTTGTGCCAGCACCGCGTAATACTTTATTCGATGCCAAAATGTTTGCCGGGTCATTTTTGTTCCACGTTTACTTGGAAACAAAATATCGCTGGTTTTACCCTTTAATAAATCAGGGCGGCCTTCATCAATGTATTTTTCCAGCCAATATATTGCCTCTTCCCCCAAAGGAATCAATCTTTCTTTATCGCCTTTCCCGACAACACGGATGACGCCTTGGCGCAAACTAATGTCAGAAAACGTTAAACCGATCAGCTCAGAAACACGTAAACCACAGGCATATAAAACCTCTAGCATGGCTTTGTCACGCAATTCTAGCGAGTCTTCTGTTGCAGGCGCATTTAATAAATCGTCCACTTGCTGTTCACTAAGGTCTTTTGGTAATCGCTGCGGTATTTTAGGTGCTGCTATAACAGCTGAAGGGTCATCCGCCCGCAGTTTTTCACGATATAAATATTGAAATAAACGCCGCATCGCACTTAATAAACGCGCTGAGCTTGCCGCTTTGTAGCCGCCATCGATACGCTCTGCGAGAAAAGATTGTAAATCAATTGATTGAACGCTTTCTAAATGCAACTGATGCGCATCAAGCCATTTATCTAGCGATTGAAGGTCATTTCGATACGAGGCTAATGTATTTTCAGCTAAATCTTGTTCAAGCCAAATTGTATCAAGAAATTGTTCAATTAATGGATTAAGGTGTTTTGTTTCCACGACCAATTCGTTTCCTTTGAATAATACCACACGATTCTATTATGCCTGCATGGGGGTGCATCTGTTACAATACCCTTCTTGTGATAAAAACCATAGCTGGACATAGTAATAATATATATGAAAATAGGTCTTTTTTACGGTTCTAGTACCTGTTATACCGAAATGGTTGCCGAAAAAATACGTGACATTCTCGGTGATGATTTCGTCACGCTGCATAATGTCAACGATACCCCTCCCAGTGAAATGGAACAGTACGATATTCTGATTTTGGGAATACCTACGTGGGATTTTGGTGAAATACAGGAAGACTGGCTAGAAATTTGGGACGCGCTTCCCAATCTTAACTTAACAGGCAAAATTGTTGCTATGTATGGGTTAGGCGATCAAATAGATTATAGCGAATGGTTCCTTGATGCTCTTGGATTGCTTTATCATCAACTTAAACCCACAGGCGTACAGTTTATTGGTTTCTGGCCAACGGATGGTTACACCTTTGATAGCCCTAAACCTTTGAATGAAACTGGTGACATGTTTGTTGGGTTAGCCCTTGATGAAGTGCATCAATTTGAGCAAACTGATGAGCGCATTGCACAGTGGTGTGTGCAAATTTTACAAGAAATCGAAGCGTCTCTTTAAGACGCAATTCTGGCGGTAAATCATGTTCCTATTAGGCGTTAATCCATTTACTTTTAAATATCAGGGTATTGGAGCAATAGCTGATTGAGATTCCGCCAGTTTTCTTCTGAAACTGAATCTTTGGCTACCCACAAATGAATTTTTTGTGCCTTGCCTTGCAACGCTTCTAATGTAAGTAACACACCATAACGGCTTAGCCATGGCGCTTTCACGATATTCCATTCGTTTTTCTTCCATTGAACTTTATTGCCATTTACCAGCACGGCGACACCTTTTATTTTGCTGATATTTTTTTGGCTTTTTGCCCAACTGGCGACCACGATGACCAACAATGGTAGCCAAAACATGGAATTACCTGGTGACCATGGTGCAAGCAGTAAAAATATACCGACTGCGCCATGAACACAGGTAGAAAAAAATTGTGTCTTCCACGAAATGGAGAGATTAGATTTCCACAGGACCACGATTTTTATTTTTTTCCTGAATGAGTTTAACCATACGGAACAGCTCGTCATCCTCTGGACGACCGTGATTCATTAACCAATTGAATAAGTCTGGATCCGCACACTCTAATAAACGAACAAATATCTGTTTGTCTTGCGTTGATAAGCTATCGTATTCATACTCAAAAAACGGCATGATTGAAATATCTAGCTCACGCATTCCACGCCGACACGCCCAATGAATTCGTGCTTTATTCTCAATATCCATTCCACTACGACCTTTTGTTGCAGTTAACTGATAAGATTGATTATTTTCAATACTCTAACAGATTATCTACGAAGAAAACATGTCATAGACTACATTGTTGTAATTTTAGTAGTAAAATGCCGTTTTTCTACAAACAGGTGCTAAAAAAATCCGAGATAATGCAAGCTGCATCATAATAACTACTTGCAATGTTATCTAGCTATTTTACCATTAAGCACCTTTATCTATCAAAGAACAACAGGTGAAATCATGACTACCCACATTGATAGTACACAGCAATTTCCCCTTGAATCTCAGTCTTTACCACTCGTTTTGATTTCACTGGAAAACTGGGAACTCATTCATCTTACTGGCCTCGACGCAGAAAAATACCTGCAAGGGCAAGTGACCGCGGATATCGCAACACTGACACAAGCCCATGCCTTAACAGCACACTGTGATCCAAAAGGCAAAATGTGGAGCGACCTACGCCTATTCCATCATTTAGATGGTTTTTCTTATTTGCTTAGACGCAGCGTTGCAGATTCACAATTAGCTGAGCTCAAAAAATATGCAGTTTTCTCTAAGATTACATTTGAGAAAAAACCTGAACTGAAATTGCTGGGTGTTGCAGGAAAAGGGGCAAGAGAAGCACTCGCAACGTTGTTTACCACATTACCTGATGAGCAAAACCAAGTTGTCACTGAGGGCGATGCCACGTTGTTGTACTTTTCACTCCCTGCAGAACGCTTCTTAGTGATAGCCACTGAAGACATAGCACAAAAGATATCTGACACATTAAGTGCTGTTCAAGTCGGTGATGATCAATGGCTTGCGTTAGAGCTTGAAGCGGGTTTTGCTGTTATTGACCAAGAAAATAGTGCGCAGCACTTACCGCAAGCTACAAATCTGCAAGCACTTCCTCATGGGATCAGCTTTAAAAAAGGCTGTTATACCGGCCAAGAAATGGTGGCTCGAGCAAAATTCCGTGGTGCCAATAAACGTGCAATGTATTTACTAAAAGGCACTGCCACAACACTTCCCACTATTGGTGAAGGCGTTGAATGGCAATTAGGTGACAAATGGCGCCGTACAGGTACTGTCCTTGCCGCTGTACGCTTAGGTAATGGCGAAATTTATGTGCAAATCATTATGAATAACGATATGGAAGCCGACAGTGTTTTCCGCGTTATGGCCGATGAACAAAGCCATTTAACCATTGCTGCTTTACCTTATTCATTAGAAGAAGAACATTAATTGAGGTTTTTATGTCATCAGCATTAAGTAACAAGCCCGCTGAGGTGGTCAATTTTGGGGCTTTTACTGAAGTCGTCCAATTTTTAATGGAACTGGATAAACTAAAAAGTGTTTATCGTAAAAATAAGTTGCTCAACCGTGAACGCCACGAAAATACGGCGGAACACAGCTGGCAATTTGCCGTTGCGGCAATGAGTTTTGCGCCTTATGTTCAAGGCGTGAATATCGAACATGCGATTAAACTGGCTCTCGTGCATGACATTGTTGAAATTGATGCGGGTGATGTATTGGTTTTCGATAATGCAGCTCGTGATGCTATTCATGCAGAGGAAGTCAAAGCCGCAAACCGTATTTTTAACCTTCTACCTAGCCCACAAAACGCAACATTGTTGGCGCTGTGGAATGAATATGATGCATTAGAAACCCCTGAGTCGGTCTATGCGAATGCGATTGATAGGGCAATGCCAATGCTGATGAATTTGCATAATCAAGGGCAAAGCTGGGTCGAAAATCATATTCGACTCGAACAAGTGCTCAGCAAATGTGATTACATTGAGCAAATTCTTCCTGAGTTTTACCAACAGCTTAAACAACAATTAGAGCTTGCCCAACAAAAAGGTTGGCTACTTTAATTAATAGGCTAAAGCGGCTTTTCTGTCGCTTTAGCCGACCCCTGAAAGCATCTCTTCACTTACCGCCCCTTAAATGAAACTAACCTAATTAATAGCAATCTATTAAATTAAATTATACTTAGATAAATAATTTCCTAGTAATTTATCTTTTATATAGTTTTTATTCGCTGTCAATGAGGTCAAATATGCCAAAAGACAATAAAAATGCTTCCCCTTATTTATTATTGCTTGATATTCATTCCCCTTCTATTGTTCAGTTCAATAAATCAACTCATCACCTGATGCCACTCATTGAAGGTCTCGGTGGTACACCTGACGGTATCGCCGTTGATCCTGATAATCGCTTAATCTATTGGAGCAATATGGGGGATAATTTTGATGAAAATGATGGCTCAATCAATGTTATGCACTTTGATGGTAGCAATAGAAAAATGCTATTAGGCAAAGGAGCAATAAGAACCCCCAAACAATTACAACTCGATCTGCTCAATCAACGGTTGTATTGGTGCGATCGTGAAGGTGGAATGGTTTCTTCCTGCCGCATTGATGGTTCCGATCTAATCACCCACATTGCAAGGCCGAGAGATAAAAATGATCAAGTTGATATACTTGAACAATGTGTAGGCATTGCCATTGATATAAAAAATAATTGGATTTACTGGACGCAAAAAGGAACACCGAAAGGGAATTTAGGCCGTCTCTTTAGAGCGCCATTAAGCCCTGAAAATTCGCAATCCCCCGAAAGCCGCAGTGATATTCAGTTACTCTTGGCTAATTTACCTGAGCCTATCGATTTATTACTCGATGAAGAAGCGAATATTTTATATTGGACGGATAGAGGTGCTGAACCTGATGGTAATAGCCTAAACTGTGCCAACGTGACCCTTCATGGGCTCACAGATCACCGCGTAATCAGCCGAGGATTCAAGGAAACAATAGGTCTAACTTACGATAAATCGGCACAACTGATGTATGTCGCCGATCTCCTTGGCGGCGTATATCAAGCGAATATAACAACGGGTGAGGTTGAAAAGCTTTACCAAGGTAACGGCTTTACAGGTATTGACCAATATTCTGGTTAAACGATAGAAAAGTAAAAAGGCTTGCCCCAATGAAAAAGGAAGCAAGCCTAATACTGATCCAACTAAATATATCTAGTTTACCAATTCGGACTGTTACATATACTCTTCAATCGGTACACATGAACAATGCAAATGACGGTCGCCATAGACATCATCAAGGCGTTTTACCGCTGGCCAATATTTATTCGCTTTGGTTTGTTCCGTTGGGAATACGGCTAGCTCGCGACTATAAGCATGTGGCCAGTCACTCGCCAGTTCAGTTTGCACGTGTGGAGAATTCACCAGTGGGTTATCCTCTAACGTCCATTTCCCTTCAACCACTTGGTCAATTTCATCACGTATCGCTAGCATCGCGTCAATGAAACGATTGATTTCTGTGATACTTTCAGACTCAGTCGGTTCAATCATCAATGTTCCCGCGACTGGGAAAGACATTGTTGGTGCATGGAAGCCATAGTCAATCAAACGCTTAGCAATATCTAATTCGCTGATCCCAGTATCTTTCTTGATAGGACGTAAATCGACGATACATTCGTGAGCCACATAGCCTTCTTGCCCTGTGTACAGAATGTCATAACGACCCGCAAGGCGCTTAGCGATATAGTTCGCATTCAAAATTGCCACTTGGCTTGCCTTTCTTAAGCCATACGAGCCCATCATGCGAATATACATCCAGCTAATCGGTAAGATTGATGCACTACCAAACGGAGCAGCAGAAACGGCGCCTTGGTCAGTAACCATATCTAATTCGACTACGGAATGCCCCGGCACAAAAGGTGCGAGATGCTTTTTCACACCGATAGGCCCCATACCTGGGCCACCACCACCGTGTGGGATACAGAACGTTTTATGTAAATTAAGGTGAGAAACATCCGCGCCAATAAAGCCCGGCGTCGTCAACCCAACCTGCGCATTCATGTTGGCACCATCAAGGTACACTTGCCCACCATGTTGGTGAATAATTTCACACACTTCGCGAATACTTTCTTCGTACACCCCATGCGTTGATGGATAAGTGACCATCACACAGGATAAATCGTTGCTGTGCTGCTGCGCTTTTTCACGTAAATCTGTTAAATCGATATTACCTTCATCATCACAACGCACTACCACCACTTCCATTCCCGCCATATGGGCAGAGGCTGGGTTAGTCCCGTGTGCCGAAGCTGGGATCAAACAAATATTACGCGCGCCTTCATTGCGGCTTTCATGGTAACGGCGAATCGCTAACAGGCCAGCATATTCCCCTTGAGCACCGGAGTTTGGCTGCATGCAAACTGCATCGTAACCGGTTAATTGCACCAACCAATGGGAAAGCTGCTCAATCATTTGATGATAACCTTGCGCTTGATCCGCAGGGCAGAATGGGTGTAATTCCCCAAATTCTGGCCACGTAATCGGGATCATTTCCGCAGCGGCATTGAGCTTCATGGTACAAGAACCGAGTGGGATCATCGCTTGGTTCAACGCTAAATCTTTGCGTTCTAAACTGTGCATATAACGCATCATTTCCGTTTCGCTGTGGTAACGGTGGAAATTAGGATGCGCTAAGATTTCGTCTTTACGCTGTAATGCTGCAGGGATGGCTTGTTCATTTTCAGCCACTTGCTGGTCTAGTTTTTCAAAATTTAATTTGTCATCAGAACCAGTTATTACGGCGAATAATTCATTAATATCGTGGCGAGTGGTTGTTTCACTCAACGTAAGACCTACAGCACCATGAATATCGGTTCGTAAATTGATTTTTGCTTTTTCTGCACGCGCTAACACTGCGGTTTTATCGGCCACTTCAATCGCTAAGGTATCAAACCAAGTTTTATGGCGTGATGTGAAACCCGCATCCGCTAATGCTTTCGCTAAAATAGAGGTAAAGCGATGGATACGCCCTGCAATCAATTTAAGCCCTTCAGGGCCATGATATACCGCGTACATGGCGGCAATATTTGCCAGCAAGACTTGGGAAGTACAAATATTGGAGTTCGCTTTTTCACGGCGAATATGTTGCTCACGGGTTTGCATTGCCATACGTAGCGCAGTATTGCCCGCTGCATCACGGGAAACTCCAATAATACGACCCGGCATGGCGCGTTTAAACTCATCGCGACAAGCAAAAAACGCCGCATGTGGACCGCCATAGCCCATCGGTACACCAAAACGTTGCGCGGAACCGAAAACAATATCTGCCCCTTGTTTACCCGGTGCAGTTAATAGCACAAGTGCCATCATTTCTGACGCAACGCAACTGACAATTTGGCGCGCTTTTAATTGAGCAAGCAGATCAGTGTAATCATGGACATTACCTGTTGTGCCGACTTGTTGTAACAGCACACCAAACACGCCCTCGTGTTCTAAAACTTTGTCAGCACTGTCGACAATAATTTCAAAACCGAAAGTCCCTGCACGCGTGCGTACCACATCAAGGGTTTGCGGGTGAACATCATCCGCCACAAAGAAGCGTTCTGCATTTTTTAATTTGCTAATGCGTTTCGCCATCGCCATCGCTTCTGCCGCAGCCGTGGCTTCATCCAATAATGATGCAGAGGCAAGGTCTAACCCAGTTAGGTCAATGGTGAGCTGTTGGAAATTGAGCAGAGATTCTAAGCGGCCTTGGGAAACTTCAGGTTGATAAGGCGTATAAGCTGTATACCAGCCCGGATTTTCCAGTAAGTTACGTAAGATAACAGGAGGTAATACGGCAGGTGCATAGCCCATCCCAATGTAACTTTTGTAGCGTTTATTCAACGATGCAATGGCTTTTAATTCAGCCAATGCTTCTTGTTCGGTGGCTCCGCCGCCTACTCTTGGCGGCTCTGGAAGTAAAATGGCCTTCGGCACAATTTTATCCATTAGGTTATCGAGCGATGACGCCCCCACGGTATCTAACATGGTTTTTATTTGTTGTTCTGAAGAACCAATGTGGCGCGAGATAAATTCTGAACGGTTTTCTAATTGACTCAGTGACATCGACATATCTGTGTTCCCATCCTTTGTCTGCTATGCATAAGTTGTCGGGCGGTTATTACGGAACTTGCGAGATAACACTCAAAATCAGTGATGTAGCGATTGTTTCTTGTTTCTTGTTTCTAACTATTTGTCTTTTTTAACACTCTAAAAGGTGTTTATTCTATCTAGTTTGCGTTGTGGCTAGGCAGCAAGCGAGACAATCTTGGGGAGCATACACCAGTATGTGACCCAAGTTGTCGAGTGCAGCCAACACCGCCACAACACAAAATATGACGAATAAACTATTCTTCAGCTTCAATCATAGAATTATACCCAGCCGCATCAATCAAATCCGCCAACTCTGCGGTATCCGATGCTTTAATGCGGAAAATCCAACCTTCTTGATACGGCTGTTCGTTCACCAGCTCTGGAGAATCGCTCAGTTCACTGTTCACTGCCACAATTTCGCCGCTCAGTGGTGCATAGATATCAGACGCGGCTTTTACAGACTCAACCACTGCTACATCATCACCTGCGCTCACGACATTACCCACTTCAGGTAAATCCACAAACACCATGTCCCCTAACGTTTCTTGCGCATGTTCTGTGATACCAACGGTATATTCACCATTGCCTTCATCACGCAGCCACTCATGTTCACGGGTATACATTAACTCTTTAGGTGTATTGCTCATCATTAGCCTCTCATTTTAAATTTATTCATTGGGTTAGCCCAAATTACACTAAGCAGTTACCTTCGCGGACAAAGCCCGGTTTAACCACTTCAACTGGCATTTCTCGCTGTCGAATTTCAACAATCGCTTTGTCTTGAATTCCGTTCGGGACACGTGCTAACGCAATACTGAAACCTAAAGTGGGTGAGAAAGAACCACTGGTAATAACGCCTTCTTTCAATTCACCCAGATCATCCGTAAAGCGAACCACTTGCCCTGCTCGCAGTATACCCTTATCACGCATCACAATACCGACAAGTTTTTCAGTTCCTTGTTCACGTAACTTTTCGAGGGCTTCACGGCCGATAAACTGGCGGTCTTCAGGTTTCCATGCAATAGTCCAACCCATATTGGCTGCAAGGGGAGAAACACTTTCATCCATATCTTGGCCATATAGGTTCATCCCCGCTTCTAAACGTAATGTATCACGGGCACCTAGCCCAGCAGGATGGACGCCAGCTTTCAATAATTTATGCCAAAAATCAATTACCTGCTCTTTTGGCATTGCAATTTCATAGCCTTTTTCGCCAGTGTACCCTGTTGTGGCGATAAACAAATCGCCCGTTTGAACCCCATAAAATGGCTTCATGCCGGCAATGGCTTGATTTTGTTCTGGAGTCAATAATGAATGGACTTTTTCTGGCGCTTTAGGGCCTTGAACAGCAAGAAGGGCTAAATCATCACGCACTTGGATATCAACCGTATAACCTGAGGCATGTTGCTCAATCCATTCGAGGTCTTTTTCCCGTGTCGCGGAGTTAACCACAAGACGGTAAAAATCATCAGCAAAGTAATACACAATCAAGTCATCAATCACGCCACCAGATGCATTCAACATACCGGTATACAGTGCTTTGCCTTGCTCAGTGAGTTTATTGATATCATTTGCTAAGAGGTAACGTAGGAAGTCACGGCAGCCACTGCCATGCAAATCGACAATGGTCATGTGGGAAACATCAAACATCCCTGCATCCGTTCGAACAATATTATGTTCATTAATTTGCGAACCATAATGCAATGGCATCATCCAACCATGAAAATCCACCATCTTTGCACCACAAGCAATATGCTCGTCATACAGTGTTGTCTGCTTTACCATGAATACCCTCTTTGTTCGATTAAGATATTTTGGAATGTTTACGGGTTAAAAATACCAATTGGCAATTATTAAATGGGCATTTTTAACCTGACGCAAACGATAACTTCTGTAAAAAAACTACCACTATTTGTCTTCTGATCCTATAAAAAAAATAGGGCGACCTACCCACTGTATTACTGATTACCCCCTACTTTTACCAGTGAATTTTGTTAAATAATTGAGAATGATCACTCAAAAACAGCCTTTCACTGCTTATTTAGCTCAAAATACCACCAAACTAACCCCTAAACACGCGGATGATTAAATTAATCAAAAGCTCATTAGATGAGAAAAACTAATGCGAAAAATTGATGTAATTAGTTTTTTTCAGGCATAAGAGAAATGAAAAACAGAGAGCTAAAAAACAATTCCTATCGAAATATGAAATTTTTTGACACAAAATTCAGCATAATTAACTGGCAAAAAGAAAAATGCAATATATTACACAAAGGATGAATTAATATGTTTCAGGTAAGTTCAACAAAAAGCAGTATTCCTTTAACACCGACCAGTGAATACAGCACACAAAACCTCATTCCACAAAAGCACATGGAAAGCCATCAACACTCTTTTGTAACGGAGCTAAGTGCAAACCATTTTCCTACAGAAGCGGAAGGAAAACCGATGTCTACATTGATTAACAAACTCAAAGGAACTGATTCAATAGCTGACGCAAAAAAATTAACCAATGAAATAAAAACAGCAGCAAAGAAGTTAGCTGATGGTATTCAAGAGATGAGAAACAATTATTTTACGGTAGAAAATGAAGACACAGATTTGGTATATGGTCGCATGGCAGAGGGGTATACTGATTCCGATCGTGATAAATACATTAGAGCATTAGTTCACTATTTCCAATGCGATAACGAATTAACGTCATTACCCAATGACCTTGATTTCTCAATTAGAAGAATAGCGGCACCACATCATAGTGGCCAGGTATACGGTGACTGGAAGGCACTTGAAAACTTAATCAAAGGTCAATCAACCGTCCTGCCTGACTTAACCTATAACCGTGGTTCTACCCAGTTCGGTTAACGACAAAAAATAGAGCTTATATAACAAAAAAAGAAGGGTTTCACTTTCAACCCTTCTTCTCAGATTAAAATAAATACCAACTATTCAGTCACTTCAACCTGTAACTGTTCCAGCCACTTAGGCATATCAAACAGCCCCATCGCGTGGTTCAATAGTTGGGGTTTTACACCCGGTAGGCTATCTGCCAATACTAAACCGATATCGCGCAAAAGTTTTTTCGCAGGGTTATTGCCATCGAACAACTCACGAAAACCTTGCATCCCCGCCAACATCAATGCAGCACTGTGTTTACGGCTACGCTCATAATCACGCAAATAAAAATACTGACCAAAGTCCTTACCTTCACGGTGCAAGCGTTTAATTTCACCGATTAACATCGCCACATCCATAAACCCAAGGTTAACACCTTGCCCAGCCAATGGGTGGATGGTATGGGCAGCATCGCCCAATAAGGCTAATCGCTGCGCCGCAAACTGCCGTGCATAACGCCCTGTGAGTGGAATGGTCATGCGGTCACTTTCGACTTGGCACAAACCAAGCTGAACATCGAATGCAACGGCAAGTTCTTTATCAAAATCAGCTTTATCGAGTGCTTGGCGCCTTGCGGCTTCTGTTGCTGGTTGCGACCAAACAATAGAGCAAAGATGCGGATCAGCTAATGGTAAAAAGGCTAGAATGCCTTCGCCATCAAAAGATTGACGCGCAACACCCTCGTGCGGCTTTTCTGTGCGAATGGTTGCCACCAGCGCGGTATGTTCGTAATCCCAAAATGTCAGAGGGATATCGGCATGGCTGCGTAACCACGAATTTGCGCCATCAGCGCCAACAATTAGCCTTGCGGTCAGCATACTTTCATCATCTAACGTGATAAACACATCATTCTCACCCCACACCACCTTCTTGATGGTGGCAGGTGCCAATAATGTCACATCACGCAGCTCTGACGCTTTTTGCCACAATGCATCGCGAATCACATTATTTTCAACAATATGGCCTAAATGGGTCAGGTTGCGCTCTTGCGCTGAAAATGTGATACGACCAAAACTGTTGTTATCCCACACTTCCATACCATTATAGGCAGCGGCTCTCATGCTCTTAATCGCTGACCAAACGCCTAAATGAGTTAACAGTTTTTCACTTGCCGCATTAATCGCGGATACCCGTAATGCATAAGGCTCCGACGCAGAAAATGTCTTTTTCGGTGGGTGATTTTCCACCACAGCAACGCGCAGGCCGCTTCCTTCAAGGCCACATGCAAGGGCAAGCCCCACCATGCCACCACCAGCGATAACCACATCAAACGATTGCATACTTTTTTCCTCTTTATTTCGTGGTTATTGGTGAACAACCCAACCCAATGTTTGGCGAGCCAAAACATCGCGGACAGGCGGCAACATCTCCATTGCCATTAAACCTAAATTTCGCCCCACAATTAATGGGATACAGCGATTTGCAAATACGCGAACCAAACCGTCTGTCATGGTCACGGTTTTTTCTCGGTCAATTGCACGCGCTTGTTGATACTGGCTTAATAGGGAATAACTGCCAATATCTTGCTGATTTTCATGAGCCTTAACCAGAATTTGCGCCAGTTGCATCACATCACGGATACCAAGGTTAAACCCTTGCCCCGCAATGGGATGTAACGTCTGAGCGGCATTTCCGACTAAAACGACTCGATGGCTCACCGGATTCAGTGCTTTGCGCAGCGCCAGCGGGTAACAATGGCGTTTGCCCGCCATGTCTATTTTCCCTAAGCGCCAACCAAATGCGGTTTGTAACTTGTTGATAAAGGTTGCATCATCCCATGCTTTAATCGCATCCGCATGCTCTTGGTGATGGCACCATACTAGCGAACTACGGCCTTCTGACATAGGCAATAACGCCAGTGGACCAAACTCGGTAAAACGTTCGAAAGCTTGGCCTTGCGGGTCAATGGCCGTTTTCACATTGGCAATAATCGCCACTTGGCCATAATCATCCTGCTGCCACTGCATATTGCAGGCTTGACCCACTAAAGAACGGCTACCATCGGCGGCAATGATTAGCGCCCCGCTCACCGTTTCACCTGTATCTAATGTTACGGTGACAGAATCTTGTTCGCGGTGGATACGTTCAACTTTTGCGGGGCAATGTAGCGTTACCCCTGGTGCTTTTCGTAATAATGAAAAGAGGCGAGCACCGGCTTCATGCAGCTCAATCACATTGCCAAGTGCTGGAATATGATAGTCTTTTGCGTTGATATTCACAAAACCCGCATGCCCGCGGTCAGACACATGAACGTGAGTAATCGGCGTTACGCAATCAGCAAACGCAGGCCATACCCCTATTTTCGCTAAATATTGGCACGTACCATGGGCTAATGCGATAGCACGCGCGTCGAATCCGGGGTGTTTACCTTCTGGCAAAGAGGCCTCGATTAATGAAACCGATAATTTTCCTTGGCTAAGTGAAGAAATCGCCAGTGCCAATGTCGCGCCAGCCATTCCTCCACCCACGATGATCACATTCATGGGTTGTTTCTTACCTTTTTATGATTAACCTTTTACTGTTAGTAACCCCTACCCCAAACGCTGTTTTGCAGCTGCCATTAGGGCTTCAATTTCATCAGGGTCTTTGACCACTAAGTCCGTTAAGTTTTCATTCCCGTTTTCAGTGATCACAATATCATCTTCAATACGAATACCGATACCACGGTATTGCGGCGGCACGTCAGCATCTGGCGCAATATATAAACCAGGTTCAATAGTCAGCACCATGCCCACTTCTAATGTACGGTCACGGTCTGTACCATAGAACCCCACATCGTGCACATCTAACCCTAACCAATGACTTAAACCATGCATAAAGAAGGCTTGATATGCTTTGTTTTCGATCAATTGATCGACATCGCCATGTAAAATTCCGAGTGCAACCAACCCTTCGGTTTTAATCCGCACAATTTCACGCGTGACTTCATGGATGCTGGTACCTGGGCGATACAACGTTAATGCAGTATCTAATGCTTTGAGAACAATGTCATAAATTTCACGTTGTGCCTGACTAAACTTGCCATTAACGGGGAAAGTACGAGTAATATCCCCTGCATAGCCGTCAAACTCGGCACCGGCGTCAATCAGTACTAACTCACCATCTTTCATTTGGCATTCATTTTCGGTGTAATGCAAAATGCAGGCATTTTCGCCGCTACCAACAATCGAATTATAAGATGGGAAGCGCGCTCCATGGCGAGTAAATTCATGTTCTAACTCACCACAGAGTTGATATTCATACATATTTGGGCGGCAAGTTTCCATTGCGCGAATATGTGCCAAGGCAGAAATACGCCCCGCCTCACGCATTGTGTTCAGTTCGGCTTCAGATTTAAACAAGCGCATTTCATGAACAATTGGGCGCCAATCGATAACCGTTTGCGGCGCATGTAAATTACGGCGGCTACCTTTACGCAAGGTTTCCAGCGCATCAAACACCAGCTTATCTGCGTAAGCAAATTCACCCTGTGCATGGTAAACCACATCCAATCCATTCAGTAATTGGTAAAGTTGCTCTTCAATTTCACCGAAAGGTAATGCTTTATCGATACCCAGTTTTTGAGGGGCTGCTTCTTGACCTAGGCGGCGACCAAACCAAATTTCTGCCGTTAAATCACGAACGCGGTTAAAAAGAACGGTATGGCTATGTTTTTCATCGCTTTTAATCAGTACTAATACTGCTTCTGGCTCACTAAACCCTGTCAAATACAGAAAATCACTGTGTTGACGATACGGGTATTCACAATCGGCATTACGCTGCGCAGGCGGCGCAGAAAAAATAATTGCGGCACTCCCCACGTCCATTTTTGCCAATAATGCATTGCGACGAGCAACAAATTCCTGTTTATTCATACCGTTTTTGCCTTATTATCTGAATTATTAGGTTACTAACATATTACTGCTGCCAATATGCGCGACGATAATGACTTAACACTGATTAAAATCGACCTAAAGCCGCTTCGTTCTACCTTTCGATAAAACAAAGTGGCGTGTTTTTAGTGACAAACAAGTCGGGATTAGTGAAGGATCGGCTTGTTATTCTCAGCTGCTGTTGGGCCTTTTTTCGGCTCAACTAACGCGATATAACATAACTGCACAGCCACTCTCACATACTCAACCACTTCTTCCAGCGCTTGTTCGAGTTCTTCTTGGTCTTCATCTTCATCGTAACCAAGCATCCCGATATTACGCAGATCCGTAATGACTTCGCTGATTTCTTTTTTATCAGCTAGTTTCGGTTGTGCGACACCCACACCTAATAAAAAGTGATTAACCCAGCCCGCTAATGCATCTGCGTGGTCAAATATCGACGCATCTTCATCAGGGAATAGCATGGTAAATGCAAATTCACTGTCATCAAGTGCTTCAAATGTAGTATCGAACAGCTCGCGTAGAGGTTGAGCGACCGTTTGTGGGAATGCAAGGCCATCGTTTGCAAGGTCATGGACAAGTGTTTGCCAGACATGGTCACGACTTCCGCCACAGATTAACCCCGTTATTAAACCATGGATTTCCGCAGCGGTAAGTGCTATTGAGTGCTGTTGCAGCAGTTTGTCCAGTGATTCATAGTTTGGTAAAGATTTTTGTATAGACATCTGAATTCGTCATGTTAGCTTATGATTCGTGATATGCTACCATCAAGGGTAGTCGCTAACCAGTATGCTTTTGTCTTATCTATTAATTGCGCCAAATATGATGTATTTATGGCGAGTATTATTCAGTATGGAGGTTTCATGTCCGCACAACCTGTCGACATTCAGATTTTTGGGCGTTCAATGCGCGTTAATTGCCCATCAGAACAAAAAGAGGCCCTTCTTGAGTCGGCTAAAGAATTAGAACAACGCTTGCAAAATCTGAAAGATAAAAGCGGCGTTACCAATATGGAACAGCTTATTTTTATCGTAGCATTGAACGTCTGTCACGAATTAGCACAAGAAAAGACAAAAACGCGTGATTATGCTTATAATATGGAAGAGAAGATAAAAATGTTGCAACATACCATTGAACAAGCGTTGCACGACCAGGTGAAGATCACTGAGAGGCAAGTATTGCCCTTAGAGTAAATCTGCTTATTAATCAGACACTAGTAGAAAAAAATATACAAAATTAGGGTTGCATTTTAAATCTAGTTTCGTACAATGAAGTCACTGAGTAACGAAAAGTTCTCAAACCAAATTTCTCTGAGATGCGCGTGAGTGGGCGAGTCCCCTGAGCCGATATTTCAACTAAAAAGAATGCGGTTATTGCGCTGGTGAGCATGCCTGATTCGTTCAGGAAGCCTAAAGGTTGCTAAACTGCGTTCACCTTGAACCAAGGGTTCAAGGGTTACAGCCTACAACGGCATCTTGGAGACCCTCAATTTTTTTCTTGTTGTACTTTCAATCGCTTAATCCCTCAAACTCAATTTATTAACCTACACTATTTCTGGCCTTGCGATATACTATTTTGAATATTGCTATTTCCTATCGCCGTCCACTGTAGGTTATTTATATGCAAGACACACTTTCTACGCAGCGCCAACAAATCCGCCAAGCCATACGCCAAGCTCGACGTCAGTTAACCCCTGAGCAGCAAAAAATAGCGGCTGAACAAGCTAAACTCAATGCGTTGCAGCACCCTAAAATTGCACAAGCAAAAAATATCGCACTGTTTTTATCGTTTGATGGTGAAATTAATACCCAGCCACTTATCGATGCTTTATGGCAACAACACAAACAGGTTTATCTACCTGTTTTACACCCTTTTAGTGCTCATCATCTATTATTTCTGCACTATCGCCCAGACACGCAGTTAATCAAAAACCGCTTTAATATTGCAGAGCCCCCCTTAGATATGCGCGATGTTCTCCCCCCTGAACAACTTGATGTGATGTTAATTCCGTTAGTGGCCTTTGATAACCAAGGGCAGCGCTTAGGAATGGGGGGTGGGTTTTACGATAGAACGCTAGCGAACTGGCAACAAAGTGGTTTTTACCCCATCGGACTAGCTCATGATTGCCAACAGGTTGAACAGTTACCAGTTGCGTATTGGGATATTCCGCTGCCTGAAATTATTACCCCGAAAAAAATATGGCGCTGGTAATCAATACCTGCGCCATATCATGAGAAAAAACGGGTTATGGGAACTTAGAACAACAGACGTGCACGAATAGTGCCCGGCAGGTCTTTCAGTTTCTGTAGTGCTTCATCCGTTTGATTTGGTGTTTGCATCAGTACATCGATAACGACGTAACCCACATTACCTGACGTCCGTAAATACTGACCCACAACGTTAATGTTGTTGTCAGTAAACACTTGGTTAATGCTATTCAAAATACCCGGACGGTTTTCGTGGATATGCAAGAAACGGTTAGTGTCTTCAGTGTGTACAGGCAGAGAAACTTCTGGGAAGTTGACCGCAGAAAGCGTTGAACCGTTATCAGAATATTTTGCCAGTTTACTCGCAACTTCTAAGCCAATGTTTTCTTGTGCTTCTTCTGTAGAGCCACCAATGTGAGGCGTTAAAATCACATTGTCGAATTTAATCAGCTCAGAAATAAACGGGTCATTCGGGTCGTTATTTGCCGCGGGCTCACTTGGGAATACGTCAACCGCTGCACCGGATAAATGCTTGCTTTCCAGCGCTGCTGCCAATGCAGGAATGTCCACCACGGTACCACGTGACGCATTGATAAAGATTGAACCTGGTTTCATGCGGTCAAACTGTTCTTTAGCAAACATGTTTTTCGTGCTGGCCGTTTCTGGTACATGCAAGCTGACGACATCACTCATATTGAGTAACTCAGTCAAAGAACGTACTTGGGTTGCATTTCCTAAAGGCAGTTTATTTTCAATATCATAGAAGAAAACATTCATACCAATGCCTTCAGCTAAGATCCCCAGCTGAGTACCGATATGGCCGTATCCAACAATACCAAGGCGTTTACCACGTGCTTCAAAACAGCCTTTTGCTTGTTTTTCCCAAATACCACGGTGCGCTTGCATATTCGCTTCAGGAATACGACGTAACAACAGTAATAGCTGGCCTAATACCATCTCAGCAACGGAACGGGTGTTTGAGAATGGTGCATTAAAGACAGGGATACCACGTTTTGCCGCGGCGTCTAAATCCACTTGGTTGGTTCCGATACAGAAGCAACCAACCGCCACTAACTTTTCAGCGGCAGCGAAAATCTCTTCAGATAAATGAGTGCGGGAACGGATACCGACAAAGCGCGCATCTTTGATCGCTTCTTTTAATTCTTCATCAGACAATGCGCTTTTATGGTATTCAATATTGGTATAACCCGCTGCTTTTAAGTTATCAACCGCGCTTTGGTGAACACCTTCTAGCAGTAAAAATTTTATTTTGTCTTTATGCAAAGATACCTTGACCATTTCCCTACCCTATCGTGAACGTTTTAAATTTGTGACAGATGAATTTGCTTGTTTGACTCATGGTTTTGCTCAACATAATTCAAGGCATATCCATACCAGCACATTCATCTACCTTGAAATCTGAAAAGAGTATACCAACATAGCAAAATTCAGCGCAGTATCAATACAACCGTTTGCTTAAGGCGTACTAAAAAGCGCGAGGAAAAAGAAGTTAAATGGTAGAAAATCAGGAGCAGTAACACAAAATAAGGATTTTTCCTGCACAATGCATATTAGTGTGAGATATATCACCAAAATCGCGGGATAATAAAAATAATGAAATAAATTTCAAATTAATGATATTTATAAAACTGGTCAATTATTTTTCAATCTACCCACTAACCAAATACGTTAACGCCTTTTTTTTACTGCACAAAAAAGCCAGCAACTAAATAGTTTGCTGGCCTGTAGATTAACCAAATTAATTTATCGCAAATAATTGCGATTATAGTTTGATCGTTTTAACCCCGGCATCCGTTGTGCCCATCAGGACAACATCAGCACCACGATTAGCAAATAAACCAACAGTCACAACGCCCGCGATACCATTGATGGTGTTTTCTAATGCAACAGGGTCAACAATACTTAAATTGTGAACATCTAAAATCACGTTGCCATTATCAGTAACCACATTTTGACGATATTCCGGTGTACCACCCAGTTTGACCAATTCACGCGCCACATAGCTACGCGCCATTGGGATAACTTCAACAGGCAGAGGGAACTTGCCTAACACATCAACCAGTTTTGATTGGTCAACGATGCACACAAAGGTTTTTGCAATCGCAGAAACGATTTTTTCACGTGTTAACGCAGCACCGCCGCCCTTGATCATGTTCATATGATGGTCGACTTCATCCGCACCATCAACGTAAACATCTAATGAGTCCACTTCATTACAATCAAAAACAGGGATACCCAACGATTTAAGTTTTTGCGTAGACGCTTCGGAGCTAGAAACAGCACCTTCAATTTGCCCTTTCATTGTTGCCAATGCATCAATAAAGTGTGATGCAGTAGACCCTGTACCGACACCAACAATTGTGCCGGGTTTTACGTATTCCAGTGCTGCCCAACCCACCGCTTTTTTTAATTCATCCTGCGTCATGCTCATGCCTTTTGCTATTTAATTGAGACGTAATTAAGAATTAGTATATACCGAGCCCGCAATAAGTTGCAGTGTTGTTCGCTGCATTTGTGCGTTACTTCTTGTGATTTGTCGAGTGCCCGCAATAATTGCAGGTGTTATCAATAAAAATATGGCATAGTGCTTAGCAGAATAACAACAAGGAGACTTTTTGATGAAGCGCCCCGACTATCGCGCATTACAAGCACTGGATGCCGTTATCCGCGAACGCGGCTTTGAGCGTGCAGCTCAAAAGCTTTGCATCACGCAATCCGCTGTTTCACAACGGATAAAACAGCTAGAAAACCTGTTTGGGCAACCGTTACTTGTGCGAACCGTTCCGCCGCATCCGACTGAACAAGGGCAAAAGCTGTTAGCGCTGCTTCATCAAGTTGAATTGTTGGAAGAACAATGGCTTGGGGATGAAAATACGGGTTCAACGCCTCTGTTACTTTCCCTTGCCGTCAACGCCGACAGTTTAGCAACGTGGTTCCTCCCTGCGCTCAACCCTGTTTTAGGTAATAGCCCTATTCGGTTGAATATCCAAGTGGAAGACGAAACCCGTACTCAAGAACGTTTAAGACGGGGTGAAGTGGTAGGTGCAATCAGTATCCAGCCACAAGCGTTACCCGGCTGTTTAGTCGATAAACTCGGCGCGTTGGACTATATCTTTGTTGCTTCTCCTGATTTCGCCGCCAAATATTTCCCAGATGGTGTCACTCGCTCATCCCTATTAAAGGCCCCCGCAGTGGCATTTGACCACTTGGATGATATGCACCAAGCGTTTGTTCAGCAAAACTTTGGCTTATCGCCGGGCAGTGTTCCTTGCCATATTGTTAATTCGTCCGAAGCCTTTGTGCAATTGGCTAAGCAGGGTTCTACCTGCTGCATGATCCCACATTTGCAGATTGCTGATGAATTAAAAAATGGTGAGTTAGTCGACTTAACGCCGGGGTTGTGCCAACGCCGTATGCTGTACTGGCATCGCTTTGCGCCTGAAAGCCGCACGATGAAGAGAGTGACTGACGCCCTCTTAAAAACCGGGCGCCAGATGTTAAAACAAGAAGATGAAATTGCAGCTGAAAGTTAACGTTTTAGCTCAAACACCACATCAACTTGGTCATTAAAATCAATGCTTTGCTGTTCATAGGTCTCATCAATGTTGAGATCTTGAACAGCGGCTTTCATTTTCCCACCATAGGCTCTCGCCGCTATTGGGTAAGGCACTGCCGCAGGCGCATTATAACTGATGCTATACACTGGACCTAACTGCGCATTAAACCCTTTTGCAACTTCAGTTGCTTGCTCTGTTGCATTTTTGATGGCTTGCGCGCGGGCTGCATCACGATATTGCTCAGGTTTTAACACACCAAATTGCACTGAGTTAATATCATTTAAACCTGCCGCTAACGCACCGTCTAACAGGGTATTCAGTTGGTCCAGTTTAGTCACTTTCACTTCAACGGAACGGGTTGCAGTATAACCTTCAATCGTCGATTTTTGTTTTACACTGCTGTAATCATATTTTGGCTGCGTACGCACATTGGCCGCGTTAATGTCCTGTTTTTCGATTCCATTTTTCTTTAAGAATTCGAAATACTCGGCAACGCGCTTGTCTACAGCAGCTTTTGCCGCAGCGGCGTCTTTTGCAGTCACTTCAACAACAATGTTCAACGTCGCCATATCAGGCGTTGCTTTCACAACAGAATTACCAGATGTGGTAATGTGCGGGCCATTCGGTAACGCATCGGCCAGAGACAGGGTAGGAACCGCCGTACCTGCCACCATGGCAGCGAGAACTAAAGATTTTAATTTCACAGAACCTCCCAATACAATAATTTGTCGCTAAAAAAGGGATAGTTCACCATAAACTATCCCGAGTACAAATTAACAGTAACACATCATAAAAAAAGTGCAGATCAGAATAATAAGAAATTCACAGTATTTATCATTCTGTTGAGGTTATGTTGTTGTTAAGAGATTACCCCTAATCCTTTAAGCCCTTGTATTGCCAATTGAAGTGCAATAAACCACATCACACTACCCACAAAAACGTTGATAATTCGCTGTGAGCGTGGCTTATTCAGCACAGGCGAAAACCATGCGGCTAAAATCGCTAAAGCAAAGAACCAAACAAATGATGCTGTCAGCGCCCCCGCCGTAAACCAAGGCCGTAACTGGCTTTCTAATTGCCCTCCCACACTACCAAGTACGACAAAAGTGTCTAAATACACATGCGGGTTTAACCATGTGACGGCAAATAGCGTAACAATCACTTTCCAGCGGGTAATGACTTTATTTTCAGCTTGTAAGACGGCATCATCTGGGCTGAGCGCGGTGCGAAATGCGCCATAACCATACCATGCCAGAAAAATAACCCCGGCCCATGTAATTAACTGCATCAATATTTCAGATTGGCTTAATAGCGCACTGCCGCCAAATACCCCACCAATAATTAACACGGTATCACTTAAAGCGCATAGAAATGCACTCATCATATGAAACTGTTTACGGCTGCCTTGCTGTAAAACAAAGGCATTTTGTGGCCCTAGTGGTAAAATCATCGCTGCACCAAGAAGTGCGCCCTGAACATACGTTGTAAACATGCAAAAAACCCTAATAATTATTCAATTCGTATGCGCAAATAGTAGCGAGAAAAAATTATTAGTGGAAATGATTAACTCTAATAGGTCATAAGTTAGACTTATATAATGGAAGGGAAATACAGAGACAAAAATAGCGCCATAAATAGCGCTATTTTATTGAATCTAATTAAAAATTCATTTATTGAATTTTATGGGTTTCTGAACCTTGTTGGTGCAGATGCACATCCATTTGTGGGAATGGGATACCAATATTGTGCTTGTCTAATGCACGTTTGAAGTTTTCCATAAGATCCCAATACACCGCCCAAGTATCGCCATTGGTTGTCCAGTAACGTACCAAATAGTTTAAAGTCGACGGGCCCATTTCATTAAGGCGGATGGTCACACCTTTATCATGTTGAATGCGCGGGTCAGCAGCAACAATGTCACCTAACACTTTCTTCACAACATCAATGTCAGAATCGTAAGCAACACCAACGATAATATCACGGCGGCGGTTTGGCTCACGCGAGACGTTAATAATGTTGTCTGCAATGATTTTACCATTTGGGATCACAATAATGCGGTCATCCCCAGTTCTTAGCGTCGTTGAGAAAATTTGCACGTTTTGTACGGTACCTTCAACAGCACCGATTGTCACATATTCCCCTGCTTTAAGTGGTCTAAATACCACCAGCAATACACCTGCGGCAAAGTTACCCAGTGAATTTTGTAATGCTAAACCAACCGCTAAACCTGCCGCCCCCATCACCGCAATAACAGAAGCCGTTTGAACACCAATCTTGCCTAAAACGGCAATTAAGGTAAATGCAACAATGGTATAGCGCGCAATCGCCGATAAAAAGTCACTGACGGTTGTGTCAATACCTTTCATGGTCATTACACGGTGTAAACCGCGGCCAACCCATTTCGCAATCATCATACCGACAATCAGGATGACAATGGCAGAAACAATATTCACCACATACTGGACTAACAGATCTTGGTTTGCGACAAACCAATTCGTTGCATCATTCAACGCACCTGTAACATCATCAGTATTCATATGTGTGTTCCTTTCGCTTTTGTTATCAAAAAATAAATTTCTGCTAGCTCATTTTAACTAGAACGTTAAATCGCTAGTTTTACACTGCAAATAATAGCGATAATTTGTTAAAATACAAAACTTATCACTAAAAAAAATGCATTTATCGGTTTTCGATAACAAAAACACGATAGTCTTTTAACATTAATAGGAAGTCATCAATACCACAAAAAGCAACACTTTCATTATCATAGTAACTCATCCCCTCTTCGAGGCCTTCAGTTTCAAACGATAACTGGTTAGCTTTAATCATCACTTCTTCATCATCAAGCAGTAGCGTATATTCGTGCCCAATCAGCTCCCACTGATTTTCACTGCCTTTTAACTTTTCGTAGTTTTCTTCGATAGTATCGAGCAGACTAAGGTCGTTTTTAACCTCTTCATTTAGCCAATATCCAATCGCCTCATGATCCATCGAGAATTTTGCGGAGATAACTCCGGTAATATCTTGGAAAAATTGGTAGTCCATATGCAATACCTCTACTCTTTGCGTCATTATGCTCAGTATAACGCGAGATAATTCGATTTGTTGAGAGGTATTAACGCCTATTCTGAGATATTTCAATAATGGCATGAATTTCAACGCATCCGCGATAAAACTCGCTTAAAATTAATGCAAATAATGTGAATGTACGAAATAGGAGTCTCAATGATCAATCGATTAGACCATATTGTTCTCACGACAACGCAATTAGACGCCTGCCTTGACTTTTACCAACGCGTTTTAAAAATGCAGGTCATGACCTTTGGCGAGCAGCGTTATGCCCTGCAATTTGGCCAGCAAAAAATCAATATCCATCAATATGGTAAAGAGTTTGAACCCAAAGCACACTTGCCTGTACCCGGTGCGTTAGATTTATGTTTTATCAGCGATATCTCTCTCGCTGAAGTTCAGGCTCATATTCAACAGCAAGGGGTAGAAATTATTGAAGGGCCCGTGAAACGAACAGGGGCAATGGGGCCAATTCTATCTATCTATTTGCGTGATGTGGATTTAAATCTGATTGAGATTTCTGAATATCTTTAAAGCATAAAAAAGGCCTCTGTTTGTAGAGGCCTTATAATTACCAAAATAATGAATTAGACTGCGGTTTGGAAAATCACACCGTCAGCTTTTTCAGTATATTGTGATAACTGGTCAAAGTTCAGATAGCGGTAAGTATCTGCCGCGGTTTCATCCACTTTGTCCATATATTGCAGGTATTCTGCTGGGGTTGGTAAACGACCTAACAGTGATGCAACAGCCGCTAACTCAGCGGATGCAAGGTACACATTCGCTCCAGTACCTAAACGGTTCGGGAAGTTACGCGTTGAGGTCGAAACGACGGTAGCGCCATCTGCCACACGTGCTTGGTTACCCATACACAGTGAACAGCCTGGGACTTCAATACGCGCCCCACTCTTACCAAATACGCTGTAATAACCTTCTTCCGTTAATTGCGCTGCATCCATCTTCGTTGGCGGAGCAACCCATAAACGTGTTGGTAATTGGCCTTTATGCGAGTCTAATAACTTACCTGCGGCACGGAAGTGACCGATGTTAGTCATACAAGAACCGATAAACACTTCATCGATTTTCTCGTTTTGAACATCAGAAAGTAAACGTGCATCATCTGGGTCATTTGGTGCACACAGAATTGGCTCTTTGATATCATTTAAGTCGATTTCAATTACAGCTGCGTATTCCGCATCTGCATCACCTTCAAGCAGTTGTGGATCTGCTAACCAACTTTCCATGCCTTTAATACGACGTTCGATAGTACGACGGTCGCCATAACCTTCTGCGATCATCCATTTTAACAGGACGATGTTAGATTGCAGGTATTCTGTGATTGGCGCTTTATCCAGTTTGATCGTACAACCTGCGGCTGAACGCTCAGCAGAGGCATCCGCTAATTCAAACGCTTGTTCAACTTTCAGTTCTGGCAGACCTTCAATTTCTAAAATACGGCCAGAGAAAATGTTTTTCTTCCCTTTTTTCTCAACCGTCAGAAGGCCGTCTTTAATCGCATATAATGGGATAGCATGTACAAGGTCACGTAACGTGATACCCGGTTGCATTTCACCTTTAAAGCGCACCAATACAGATTCTGGCATATCCAGTGGCATAACCCCTGTTGCCGCAGCAAACGCCACCAGACCAGAACCCGCAGGGAACGAAATACCGATTGGGAAACGAGTATGAGAGTCACCACCTGTACCAACAGTATCTGGTAACAACATACGGTTTAACCACGAGTGGATAATACCATCCCCCGGACGCAGAGAAACACCACCACGGTTCATGATGAAATCAGGTAATGTGTGGTGAGTTGTTACGTCAACCGGTTTTGGATATGCCGCAGTGTGGCAGAATGACTGCATCACTAAATCCGCAGAGAAGCCTAAACACGCTAAGTCTTTTAACTCATCACGTGTCATTGGGCCTGTCGTATCTTGCGAACCGACAGAGGTCATTTTTGGCTCACAGTATTCACCTGGGCGAATACCTGGGCGACCACAAGCGCGACCAACCATTTTCTGTGCTAATGAGAAACCACGATTGCTTTGTGCAACAGATTTCGCATGACGGAAGACGTCAGTTACTTCTAGACCTAATGACTCACGCGCTTTGCTGGTTAAACCACGACCGATGATCAGTGGAATACGACCACCTGCACGCACTTCGTCAATCAGCACGTCTGTTTTTAATTCAAACGTTTCGAGTAATTCATTAGTTTCGTGGTTGCGAACTTCACCTTTAAATGGATAAATATCAATGACATCACCCATATTCAGTTTAGAGACATCCACTTCAATTGGTAGCGCACCGGCATCTTCCATTGTATTAAAGAAGATTGGCGCAATTTTGCCACCTAATACCACACCACCGCCGCGTTTGTTCGGGACGAATGGGATATCATCGCCCATAAACCACAGTACGGAGTTGGTTGCAGATTTACGTGAAGAACCTGTACCCACAACATCACCGACATACGCCAGTGGGAAGCCTTTTTTGTTCAGTGCTTCGATTTGTTTGATTGGTCCAACGTTACCCGCATCATCTGGCTCAATACCTTCACGGGCATTTTTCAGCATCGCTAACGCGTGCAGAGGAATATCTGGGCGTGACCATGCATCTGGTGCAGGTGATAAGTCATCGGTATTGGTTTCGCCTGTCACTTTAAATACCGTGACAGTCATTTTTTCGGCTAATGCAGGGCGTTGTTTAAACCACTCTGCATCTGCCCATGATTCAATAACTTGTTTCGCGTGTGCATTCCCAGCTTTCGCTTTTTCTTCTACATCGTAGAAGTTATCGAACATTAATAAGGTGTGGGAAAGGGCTTTTGCCGCGATAGGAGCTAATTTAGCATCATCCAGCGCTTCAATCAGTGCATGGATATTATATCCACCCTGCATAGTACCAAGCAGTTCAATCGCTTTTTCAGGGGAGATCAGAGGGGAGGATGTTTCGCCTTTTGCGATAGCGGCTAAAAATCCAGCTTTTACGTACGCTGCTTCGTCAACACCAGGGGGGACGCGGTTGGTCAGCAGGTCTAACAAGAAATCTTCTTCACCTTTGGGTGGGTTTTTCAGTAACTCTACCAGTGCAGCTACTTGTGACGCATCTAATGGCTTAGGGACAATCCCTTGAGCGGCACGCTCGGCTACGTGCTTACGGTATTCTTCTAGCACGACGTTCTCCTCGCTTCTTTGTTATTTATATACCCGGCTGTCTGCACCTTATTGACAAAATTATCATCCGGTGCCAGGTCAGAGGAATTTGCTCGCATAATCTCAATGGCGGTAAAATTATGTCCAGCTTCGGGCTCTCAGCATAGCAGAATTTAAACGTAATGTTAATTCATTCACAAGAAAGTAACATTTATCTACTAACTTCATGCCTTAACACTTAATTACGGGTTATTTTTTAGCTTAAGAGACTATAAATCATCATAAAAAGCTGAAAAAACCATACTTTTTATAATGCATTTTGCTGAGTAAAGCACCCTCTTTTGTGGCTTTTTCCTTCAGGTATCACAAATTATATTTATTATCGCAATTTTATTTACATTACTAATTGATAAGGTAAATCATTGCGATTGGTTTTAATCAACTTAAAGGATTTAATTGATTTTATTGGCCTTTTATTCCAAGCAGGTTTCCGAAGGGATCAACGAACTGACACATTTGCTTGTTACCATCTATTAACATCGGTCCACGATACAACTTAGCCCCTAACTGAGTAAAGTGCTCAAACGCCAAAGCAAAATTGTCTACTTGCCAATACAGCACAGTTCCTTTTTTACCTTCACTGACTTTTTCATCCGCTTGCACCACTTCTATCGTAAAGTCCCCCACATGCAATAAGGTAAAGTCAAACTCAGGTAAATATTCAGCAATAGCTTGAGGAAATGCCTGTTGATACCAAGCCAGCCCTGCTTGAACATCAGGTACGTGAATTAAAATCGCAGTTGGTTTTAGTTGCATGATGGTTTAGTTATTTAACTAGATGATAAACGATGGCCTGTATCATAAGAAGTTATCAAATCAGATCAAGTACGCTGTTAGCTTGATAAGTGTGAATGATTTAGGTACATCATGATAAGTGAGAGAGTTAGATGACCGTTTAAACGACCACCTTAATTTAATAGAAAGCACGTGCAAATTCGTATTAGACAAAAACCTTCTGATAAAACGTTAGACGGAAAATTTAAGATCCCACATACTTTCCATATTCATTTTTCCATAAAATCGCTGGCATTTCATAAAAATAGAAGTTCAGCGCATCATCATCTTCTGCTTTAGCATTTTCAGGCCAGTGTTGTTCAAGATGATTAACAATTTCTTGGCTATTAATATCCCAATATGGAATAACGTTGCCTAAAGGGTCATCTGGAGAACAAAATTTAATTACTTGCTCATCTAATAGCTCTTTTATCATAGAAAAAAATATACATCTATGTTCATAAAAAGATTTATTTGGATTCCAACCCACTATAGAACCAAACAACCCTGATAACCATAGCCCTTTTGCATCACCAATAATTTCATCAAAATGTAACGTTTTTTCCATACTAGATACAACCTGTTAAATTGCAGTCTAAAAGCTAATCTTTAACGACTTTAATTTCTTTATCAACTAGACGCCCAAAGCTTTCACTTTGTGAAATTACGGTGACGGTTTTCTGTATTAATTCATCAATACTAACTTGAAGCTGTTCAGGAATTAAGTATTCCATAGATAGAATCTGCCCTCGATGGTTCTACGTCCATTCTACAGTCCCATCTTTAAGTATCCAAACGGCTCCGCCAGGGCATTCTTTATCAAAAAACCAAAACTGATCAATTAATTGCTCTTCTGTTTCTGGAAATGCTGTATAGAAGCACTGTAATTGTTCATCTATTGAACCACTTAAAAATTTACCGTTCTTAGCTAATTTTAACTTTCCATCACTTAATAGCTTGTCTAAGAACCAAAAGAATATTTGTTTCCTTTCCTGAAAAGGGAAATTATCATACAGGGCATGGAGTGAAGGAAGCATATCTGGCGTGATATATGCCCATAACCCATCAAGGGCTTGGGTTTCAGCGTATTCAGCAATAGTTTTATATTCAATATTTGATATCATCTTATTTGTTACCTAAACTTGATCTCTGCATTTTTTCCAAGGCCGTTCTCTACTTGGCGTAAGGTTGGATTGTTTCTTATTTGGACTGTCCAGCGAGCTCCTGTTTGTTCTGCCGAACTAGATACGCTCCTAAGTGTTATCATTGTACCATCAGTTAGTTTGGCAGTATAAATACCATCTTTTACCTTAGTTAAGGGTTGAGCAGCTAATTGTTCAGCATAATTATATATCTGTTTGTCTGTTAAATTTTGACTATCATAAATCCTCGTTGAATAACGATTTCCTCCTACACCTTGTTTAATTGTTTGACCGTCAATAGTTATAGTCTGAGAAGGTGAGTCTTTATCATAAACCCGCGTTAATTCCTCAAAATTCTTTTGTTGTTGTTCATTATGACGAGCATGTTCCTCATCCCCAGGCTCCCAACCATCCGGTGTGCCAGAAGTACTGCCACCTAATTCCACTTTTTCTGAATTAGATAACTCCTTCCCAACATTTGGATTTTTTGCTGCTTTATCTAAATCATTTGAGCAGCTCATGCCAAAAGAGCAATCAAACGTTTCCGCTAGACCATCGCGAATATTGCCTAATGTATTTTCTATACCTTTCGCAAGGCCACTATTTGCCGTTTGTGTTACTTGCGAGTTTGAACCTGCACGATAAGGTAATGTAGGAACACTTGGCGTGGGGATAGCCAATACACTACTTCGAGCTATTCTCAGTTTATTTAATTCATGTATATTAGACTGAATTTCATTCAACGTATTTTGATGCCGCGCTTTAAAAGCCAATAAATGATTTCTTGCTTCTATTTCGACGCGCTGATTAACTGCCTTATAAAATGGCTCTACATTAAAAAAATCAACTCGGGGTATACCCGGTATTTTACCTGAAAAATTATTAGATAAAATTCTATCTCTATCTTGCTTCGTATTTAATTTTAATGTTGCAGTGATATTTAACTCTGATGAATAGAACTTCCATTGATAAGTACAAGGGTATTGCTCTGGGTTATTCAAAAACTTCCACTCATAAGATTTTTCAATATTACTCAGTTCCCCCCTTAATATAACAATTTTATCTTCGATAATTTCTTGTGGTGATTTTGGCGGTTCATATTTTAAAACGGGTAACTCTGGTGGTGACTGTACCTGATCCTGATAATCATAAAACTCCTTTTGAGGAGGCTCTTTATGGAAGCTATCATAATAATCCGCTTCTTTTAACCTATCATAATAATCAGTAACCCATGTATTTTTATTTATGTCCTCATATTGATCATCAGAAACATGATTCATTTCATTTTGAAAATAATGACTAAAGCTACTGGGTGGGGAGTGACTTCCTATTACTGTCATTGAATCTATATGACTCATATTTTCCATAATCTAATATCCTTATTAGCGATTAAATAACTCAATAAGGAAAATAAGATTTTAATTTTTTATAGTCAACTAAGCGATATCATTCTAATAATATGAAATTTCAGAATTAAATAATTATATTTAAAATAAGCATTAGTGAATTAAATAAAATATTGTTTTTTATTTTTAGACAGATACAAAAAAGCCAATGTGTTTCCACATTGGCTTCTTTATATGCGTTAGTGATAAATAGCCGACTAGAGAGACCATTTACCACTGCGAATTAGAAAATTACTTTTTCTTTTTCGCTTTTGCATTTGGTAAGTCAGTGATGCTACCTTCGTAGATCTCAGCAGCCATACCAATTGATTCGTACAGTGTTGGGTGAGCATGGATAGTTAATGCTAAATCTTCTGCATCACAGCCCATTTCAATTGCTAGACCGATTTCGCCCAGTAATTCGCCACCGTTCACACCGACAACCGCACCACCGATAACACGGTTAGATTGCTTGTCGAAAATCAGCTTAGTCATACCTTCTGAGCAGTCAGATGCAATTGCACGACCTGATGCAGCCCATGGGAAAGTTGCCACTTCGTAGCTGATGTTTTGCTCTTTCGCTTCTTTCTCAGTTAAACCAACCCAAGCAACTTCTGGCTCAGTATAAGCGATAGATGGGATAACTTTCGGGTCAAAGTAGTGTTTCAGACCAGAGATAACCTCTGCGGCAACGTGACCTTCATGAACACCTTTGTGAGCCAACATTGGTTGACCAACGATATCACCGATAGCAAAGATGTGCGGAACGTTAGTGCGCATTTGTTTATCCACGTGGATAAAGCCGCGATCGTCAACTTCAACGCCAGCTTTGCCTGCATCTAAGTTTTTACCGTTAGGAACACGGCCGATGGCCACTAATACAGCATCATAACGTTGTGGTTCTGCGGAAGCTTTTTTACCTTCCATAGACACATAGATACCGTCTTCTTTCGCTTCAACTGCAGTTACTTTCGTTTCTAACAGCAGGTTGAATTTTTTGCTGATTTGTTTGGTGAATACTTTAACCACATCTTTGTCAGCCGCAGGGATGACTTGGTCAAACATTTCAACCACATCGATTTGAGAACCCAGTGCATGGTACACAGTTCCCATTTCTAAACCGATGATACCACCCCCCATAACCAGAAGACGCTCTGGAACTTCTTTCAGTTCTAACGCATCGGTTGAATCCCAAATACGTGGGTCTTCATGAGGAATGAATGGTAATTGAATTGGACGTGAACCCGCTGCAATGATTGCGTTATCGAAATTGATAGTCGTGCTACCGTTTTCGCCTTCAACAACCAGTGTATTTGCACCTGTAAATTTACCCAGACCGTTAACGACGGTAACTTTACGGCCTTTCGCCATACCAGCCAGACCACCTGTCAGCTGATTAATGACTTTTTCTTTCCATAAGCGAACTTTAGAGATATCCGTTTTTGGCTCACCAAATACGATACCGTGCTCTGCTAATGCTTTCGCTTCTTCGATCACTTTTGCAACATGCAACAAAGCTTTTGAAGGGATACAGCCAACGTTTAAACAAACACCACCAAGGGTTGAATAACGTTCTACTAAAACAGTTTCTAAACCTAAGTCAGCGCAACGGAAAGCCGCAGAATAGCCTGCAGGGCCTGCACCAAGCACAACGACTTGGGCTTTAATTTCAGTACTCATCATGACCTCTTTTTGTTTTGTCCAGCGGTACTGCTGAATAAACGATCTTCCACTGGAAAAGTACACACCGAGAGCAGTTTACAGAATTGTTAACACCCTGAAAAGGCTCATTTCGTGATGTAACTCCCAACCTTTCGTAGCAGCAGCAAAAAATTCTGCCTCAGCCTAAATAAAACAGACCGGCCTATCAGCCGGTCTTATTATTTACATCACTAAACGGCGAATATCGCTCATTAATTGCCCTACTAGGGTGATGAAGCGTGCTCCATCAGCCCCATCGATGACACGGTGGTCAAAGGACAGTGACATAGGCAGGATCAGGCGAGGAACAAACTCGCTACCGTTCCAAACAGGTTTCATTGAAGAACGTGACAGCCCCATAATAGCAACTTCTGGTGCGTTCACGATTGGTGCAAAACCGGTTGTACCGATACCACCAAGGCTAGAGATGGTGAAACATCCGCCTTGCATATCAGCCGCAGTCAGTTTACCTGCACGCGCTTTCTTAGAAACTTCCATCAGTTCACGAGATAACTCTAAAATGCCTTTTTTGTTAACGTCTTTAAAGACAGGAACAACTAAGCCATTTGGTGTATCAACCGCGATACCGATATTGATATATTTTTTCAAGAACAGACGCTGTGCATCTTCAGAAATCGAGCTGTTAAAGCGCGGCATTTCTTCCAGAGCGCGAGCAACCGCTTTCATGACAAAAACTAATGGCGTGATTTTCACGTCCAGTTTTTTCTTCTCTGCTTCTTTATTTTGTTGCTTACGGAATTCTTCAACTTCAGTGGTATCCACTTCTTCCATCAGCGTAACGTGCGGGATCATCACCCAGTTACGGCTCAGGTTTGCACCAGAGATTTTTTGGATACGACCCAGTTCGACTTCTTCAACTTCACCAAATTTGCTGTAATCAATTTTCGGCCATGGCAGCATACCTGGTAAACCGCCACCTGCCGCAGCTGGAGCTTCAGCACGTTTGACTGCATCTTTCACGTAAGCTTGAACGTCTTCACGCAGGATACGGCCTTTACGACCAGTGCCTTTTACTTTCGCCAAGTTAACACCAAACTCACGCGCTAAGCGGCGAATAACCGGTGTTGCATGAATGTATGCATCGTTCTCAACAAATTCATTTTTGCTATCAGCTGCTTTCGCAGGTGCAGAAGCTGCTGGAGCTGGCGCTGCTGCAGGTGCTGGTGCCGCTGCTTGAGCAACTGGCGCCGCAGCTGGTGCTGCACCTGCGACTTCAAAGGTCATGATCAGCGAGCCAGTTTTCACTTTGTCGCCTGCCGCAATCTTGATTTCTTTAACGGTTCCAGCAAATGGTGCAGGAACTTCCATTGATGCTTTGTCGCCTTCAACCGTAATGATTGATTGCTCAGCAGAAACGGTGTCACCCACTTTAACCATCACTTCGGTAACTTCAACTTCATCACCGCCGATATCTGGAACGTTAACATCTTTAATTGCAGAGGCTGCTGGAGCCGCTGGTGCTGCAGCTTGTGCAACTGGAGCTGCGGCTGGCGCTGCACCTGCAACTTCAAAGACCATGATCAGCGAGCCAGTTTTCACTTTGTCGCCTGTCGCAATCTTGATTTCTTTAACGGTACCTGCAAATGGTGCAGGGACTTCCATTGAAGCTTTATCGCCTTCAACGGTAATTAAAGATTGCTCCGCAGTCACGGTATCGCCAACTTTAACCATGATTTCAGTAACTTCAACTTCATCGCCACCGATATCAGGTACAGCAACCTCTTTTGACGCTGCTGCGCTTGGTGCTGCCGCAGGAGCAGCTGGCGCTTGTGCTGGAGCAGGCGCAGCTGCGCCCGCTTCTGCTTCAAAAACCATGATCAGCGAGCCAGTTTTGACTTTGTCGCCAGTCGCAATTTTAATTTCTTTTACCACACCCGCTTGTGGCGATGGGACTTCCATAGAGGCTTTATCACCTTCAACGGTAATGAGCGATTGCTCTGCTTCTACTTTGTCGCCAACTTTAACCATCACTTCGGTGACTTCAACTTCATCAGCACCGATATCTGGCACTTGGATTTCAATAGACATTGATATTTACCTCTTATGCCAAACGTGGGTTAACTTTTTCTGGGTTGATGTTGTATTTTTTAATCGCTTCTTCAACGACTTTAACATCAACTTCACCACGTTTAGCTAATTCACCTAACGCTGCTACGATGACATAGCTGGTATCCACTTCAAAGTGGTGACGCAGGTTTTCACGACTGTCAGAACGACCAAAACCATCAGTACCCAGTACACGGTAATCACTTGCAGGTACGTAAGTACGAACTTGTTCAGCAAACAGTTTCATGTAGTCAGTTGATGCAACCGCTGGCGCATCATTCATCACTTGTGCAATGTATGGAACGCGTGGTGTTGCAGATGGGTGCAGCATGTTCCAACGCTCACAATCTTGGCCATCACGCGCCAATTCAGTGAATGAAGTTACGCTGTAAACATCAGAACCGATGCCATACTCAGCAGACAGGATATCCGCCGCTTCACGAACGTGGCGCATCATTGAACCTGAACCTAATAACTGCACTTTACCTTTACTACCTTCAACAGAAGTCAGTTTGTAGATACCTTTACGGATACCCTCTTCTGCGCCTTCTGGCATTGCAGGCATGTGGTAGTTTTCGTTCAGCGTCGTGATGTAGTAGTACACGTTCTCTTGTTTCTCACCGTACATGCGCTCTAAACCGTTTTGCATAATCACAGCAACTTCATAAGCGAATGCTGGGTCATAAGAAATACAGTTAGGAATAGTCAGTGATTGAATATGGCTGTGACCATCTTCGTGTTGTAAGCCTTCACCGTTCAGCGTTGTACGACCTGAAGTACCACCAATCAGGAAGCCGCGCGCTTGTTGGTCACCCGCTGCCCACATTAAGTCACCAATACGTTGGAAACCAAACATTGAGTAGTAGATATAGAAAGGGATCATCGGCAAGTTGTTAGTGCTGTAAGATGTTGCAGCAGCTAACCAAGAAGAACCTGCACCCAGCTCGTTGATACCTTCTTGCAGGATTTGACCTTTCGAGTCTTCTTTATAGTAGGCAACTTGTTCTCTGTCTTGCGGCGTATATTGCTGACCTTTCGGGCTATAAATACCGATTTGACGGAACAGACCTTCCATACCAAATGTACGCGCTTCGTCAGCGATAATTGGCACTAAACGCTCTTTGATAGAGTTGTTTTTCAACATCACGTTCAATGCACGAACGAAAGCGATCGTGGTCGAAATTTCTTTTGATTGTTCTTCTAATAATTGGCTGAAATCTGCCAGAGCAGGGATTTCCAGTTTCTCATCAAAAGTTGCACGGCGAGCAGGTAAATAGCCACCCAGCGCTTGACGGCGCTCGTGCAGGTATTTGTACTCTTCTGAATCTTTTTCGAAAGTAATGTATGGCAGTTTTTCGATTTGCTCATCAGCCACTGGCACATTGAATTGATCACGGAAATGGCGAACGCCGTCCATGTTCATTTTCTTCACTTGGTGTGCAATGTTTTTACCTTCTGCTGTTTCGCCCATACCATAGCCTTTAATGGTTTGCGCTAAAATAACAGTTGGTTTGCCTTTGGTTTCTTTTGCTTTCGCAAATGCAGCATAGACTTTCTTCGGATCGTGACCACCACGGTTCAGTGCCCAAATCTCATCATCAGTCATATCTTTAACTAATGCAGCAGTTTCTGGGTAACGATTGAAGAAGTGCTCACGGACGTATGCGCCATCACGTGATTTAAAGGTTTGGTAGTCACCGTCTAAGGTTTCGTTCATTAATTGAACAAGTTTGCCGCTCGTGTCTTTACGCAGCAGCTCGTCCCAACGGTCGCCCCACATAACTTTGATAACTTGCCAACCAGCACCACTAAAGATGCCTTCTAATTCATTAACAATTTTGCCGTTACCTGTTACTGGGCCATCCAGACGTTGCAGGTTACAGTTGATAACGAAAACTAAGTTATCTAATTTATCGCGTGTTGCGATAGTAATTGCACCTTTAGATTCTGGCTCATCCATTTCACCATCACCTAAGAATGCATATACGCGCTGCGCAGATGTATCTTTCAGGCCACGGTTATCAAGGTATTTCAGGAACTTAGCTTGATAGATAGCGTTGATTGGGCCCAGACCCATTGATACGGTTGGGAACTGCCAGAAATCAGGCATCAATTTAGGGTGCGGATATGAAGACAGACCATTTCCACCAATTTCTTGACGGAAGTTGTTCATTTGCTCTTCAGTTAAACGGCCTTCTAAGAAAGCACGTGCATAGATTCCTGGAGAGATGTGGCCTTGGAAGAATACTAAGTCCCCGCCATCATTGTTATTATGAGCGCGGAAGAAGTGGTTGAAGCAGACTTCATACAAGGTTGCTGATGACTGGAAAGAAGCCATATGGCCGCCCAGTTCCAAGTCTTTTTTAGACGCGCGCAGAACAGTCATTACTGCGTTCCAGCGAATTGCAGAGCGAATACGGCGCTCTAAGTCCATGTTACCAGGGTATGCAGGCTCATCTTCAACAGCAATTGTGTTGATGTAATCAGAACGACCAGATGCACCAGCAGCAATACTTACGCCGCCTTTACGCGCTTCGCTTAATACCTGTTCGATAATAAACTGAGCACGATCAACACCTTCTTCACGGATGACCGATTCAATCGCCTGTAGCCAGTCGCGAGTTTCAATCGGATCCACGTCATTTTTTAACATATCTGACATGGTGTATTCCTTATCTGTTATCTATTTTATATGGTTATGTGGAGCCTATCTTCCTGCTATTTTCCCAATGTTGCTAAAACAGCGGGAAGATAGGCCCTGATGTAGTTGCCGCTTTAACTCTCTTTTAGAGCATTCACAATAATATAGACGCAGCAGTCAGGATCTATATTATTAAGTTAAATCAGGGTGTTGCTGTAAGCGCCGTAAAGAACGTTCTCTGCGAGTTTGCTCTCGACTAATATCCAATAGCAAATCTTCAATAAAGGACAGGTGACGGTGAGATGCTTCGCGCGCCTTTTCAGGCTCTCTTGCCATTATTGCTGCAAAAATTTGCGCTCTATGGGAGCTAACTGCGTTATACATCTCTTTACGGGTATACAAAAATTCAAAGTTTTGACGGATATTTTGTTCTAACATCGGGATCATACAACGCAATAGATGCAGCAAAACCACATTGTGAGCCGCTTCCGTCACAATGAGTTGATACTGAAGTACTGCATCAGATTCAGCATCTAATTCGCCGCTTTTTTGCGCTATTTCGATAAGTTCATAACTTTGACGAATACGGTCAAGATCTTCTTCAGTACCGCGAAGTGCAGCATAATAAGCCGCAATACCTTCAAGGGCATGACGAGTTTCGAGAAGATCAAATTGAGATTCAGGATTACCTTCAAGTAGTAGAGCTAAAGGGTCGCTAAAGCTTTGCCACATTTTCTTTTGTACGAAGGTTCCGCCGCCTTGGCGACGAGATAGAAGCCCTTTCGCTTCTAATGTTTGAATAGCTTCACGCACTGATGGCCTAGATACGTCAAACTGCTTTGCAAGTTCGCGTTCAGGGGGCAGCTTTTCGCCAGGGCGCAATGTCCCTTCGAAAATGAGATGTTCAAGCCGTTGCTCTATTACATCTGATAACTTTGGTTGGCGAATTTTACCGTAAGTCATAATCTGCCATATTCATTAGTGAGTAATTATTGATTACGTATTACCCAGTGTTAATTGGTAATACCAATTTGTTTATGGGCTAATAAAGTAACAAAGTATTCACTATCTGTCCATAAAGACCTTGCGCTAAATCATAAAATCCTGCAAATCTTAACAATTTTTTTTAAAATTTAGCATGTTTTGATAACTAAGTGAGCAACTAGGTAAGAGAATTTTTAACATAAAAAACAATCATTACTGCTTAAAACCAAAAGCTGAATCGTAAAACCACAAATTATACCGACTAATTATTCACTTTTTATGATTTAAAAATCAGATGCACTTATAACCTTTATATTATACTTATAACCTACATCTTTTTTGTTTCATTAATGTTAAAAATGCAATCAAAAAAAACTTAACTTAAATTTAATAAGCCCTGATTTGGCAAGATTGGTCATCTCATTTCAGTGGAATGTCAAATTTATTGAGAAGTGCCCTTTCCTATTTTCATTCTAACAAATTACCAATATAGCAATAAGAGATGTATAAGGAGCAAGAGAACTATATGACGAGTTTGCTTCATACAATTCTCTTGCCAAATAATCGATAGGGTAAGCCCTTGTAACTAGTGGTTCTCAACAAAACGCATTGATAAGTCCATTGCTTGAATGTGTTTAGTCAAAGCTCCGACTGAAATAAAATCAATACCCGTTTCGGCAAATTCCTTTATTGTTTTTAATGTCACATTACCTGAAACTTCAAGCGCAGCCTTCCCAGCGGTTAACACTACGGCCTCTTTCATCATTGTTGGTGTAAAGTTGTCTAACATGATGATATCTGCATCTGCCTTTAGCGCGAGGAGTAATTCGTCTAGGCTTTCCACTTCAATCTCAATAGGCACGTCAGGATGCGCTTGTCTGGCGAGTTCAACTGCGTTATCCACAGAACCCGCTGAAATAATATGATTTTCTTTAATTAAATATGCGTCAGAAAGACCTAAACGATGGTTAACCCCCCCACCCATAAGAACAGCATACTTCAGCGCAGTTCTTAGGCCAGGAATGGTTTTACGAGTATCAAGTAACTTAGCGCGCGTCTCTGCTATTTCTTTTACATATATTGCGGTTGCTGTCGAAACAGAGGAGAGAGTTTGAATAAAATTTAGTGCAGTCCGCTCCCCTGTTAATAAAACTTGAGATGGCCCCTGCATTTCACACAATACTTGGTTTGGTGTAACAGTATCGCCATCTTGCACTTTCCAATCAATTTTGACTTGCCCGCCTAGCTGCAGAAAGACTTCCTCGAGCCATTGCTTACCACAAAAGACGCCATTTTCCCGTGTAATTATACGGGCGGCTGCCATTGTACCTTCATTAAGTAGTTGCCCTGTAATATCTCTTTTATAGTCAACAACTTGCCCTAGATCTTCTTTTAACGCAACCGTCACCATAAAAGGGATATCAACCGCTAATCGTTCTAATAGAATGCTGCGTCTTTGCTGCTCATCATAACGTCGTATAGCCATTTCTTACTCCAAAATATGCTCTCGTCTTATTGTATCTATGCTAATCTTTCTATCCAAAGATAACGAGCCCTGACAAAAAGAAAACAGAATACTATGGATAACGAGATGAAAATACATGATGGTTGGTTAAATAATGTGACTCATATCCCCTCACCACATCATGATCAACGGCCTGATGGGGTTACCCCCTCATTGCTGGTTATCCACAATATTAGCCTTCCCCCTGGCCAATTTGGCGGGCCTTATATCAACCAATTATTTACAGGGACCTTAAACCCTCAAGAGCATCCTTTTTTTGATGAGATAAAACATCTTCGTGTTTCTGCTCATTGTTTAATTCGTCGTGATGGCTCTATCATTCAATATGTTCCTTTCCATTTACGTGCTTGGCACGCTGGGCAGTCTAGCTACCAAGGAAAAGAAAAATGCAATGACTTTTCAATAGGGATTGAGCTAGAAGGGACTGATTTTGAGCCCTTTACTGAATCACAGTACCAATCTCTCGCAATTTTAACGCAACAACTGATTACTCAATATCCATTGATTGCCCACAATATTACGGGTCATAGCAATATAGCCCCCTTGCGTAAAACCGATCCTGGTCCATTCTTTGATTGGCAATATTATAATGGCCTACTTTCATGTTAATTTAATAATATTATTAGCAATTAATAATTAATCTATTTTTTAATTGCTAATATATTTTTCAATATCCCTATTCATTTTATTCACACACTTATTTTTCTTTAATTAAAAGCATAAAACAAACCAAAATTAATGATAAATTATATTTTGCGAAGCGGCTCGAAAAAAAATGTAATAACTAATCATTTTCTTTATTTATCTACAAAGCGCTTCGCAATATCATTTACTCTAAATAAAATCTCTAGAAAATACGCTTTATGCTAGAGCCTCACTTAACAAAGGAGGTTTTATCATGCGTCAACAAGGATTTTCACTTATCGAAATAATGGTAGTCATTGCAATCATATCTATACTTGGTGTTATTGCTATTCCTAGTTATCAAAGTTATATGCAAAAAGCGGCAATGACCGATGTCCTTCAAACCATTTTACCTTACAAAAATAGCGTTGAAATATGCCACTTTAACTTTGGTAGCCTATCTCAATGTGATAGTGGAAATGACAACATTCCAAATAATGTATCAGGGAAACACATCAAAACTATTGATGTAAAAGCAGGTGTTATAAAACTTAGTGGAGATAAAACGTTATCGGACCTTAATATATCCCTAACACCTATTCCCACTACAAATAACACACCATTTAAATGGAATGTTATATGCGAAGTAAAAAATAATGCAAATTTAAAATCTTTATGTGAAAAGACGTTTAGTTTTTAATTAAGGACAATTATGAACACAACGAAAGACAACCAATTTATCTATAAAGAACTGAAAAAACTATGCGATAAACACTATATTATTATCGTCGATTATAATCAGAAGCGATTATCAATCGCTACGGTTAAAAAGCCCGATGATAACCTTATGGCAACTCTAAAATTTATTGCTAGCGTACCTGTTTGTTATGACATCTGGCCTAAAGAAAAAATTGACCATTATTTCAATAGTGCAATACATCAAATCAAAGAGGAGATTGTTCTTTATCAGCCTAAAGAGACGGAGTCATTAGACATAACATCCCCTGCTGTTGATTTTGTTGAGAATTTACTTAGAACTGCGATTCATAAGCGCTCATCCGATATTCACCTTGAGCCATCGAAACAAGGTTTAAAAATTAGGATCCGTGTTGATGGAAAACTTTACTTTCTTCCCTCCGCCCCATACGAAATCCACAATGAAATTATTGCACGGTTAAAAATACTTTCCAAAATGAATATTGCGGAAAAAAGGCGTCCACAAGATGGGCAAATGAATTGGTATTTTGATGGGCAAAATTACAGTATTCGCCTTTCTAGTATCCCCACCTTATATGGTGAAAAACTCGTATTAAGAATTCTTAATACCCAATTAAAATATTCATTAGAGCACATAGGGATGTGCTCTTCCCTTCTAGACTCATTAAAAAAATCCTTAAATCAGCCGCAAGGCCTAATTTTAGTAACAGGGCCTACAGGCAGTGGCAAAACGGTGACTTTATATAGTGCCTTAGAATTTCTAAATCAATCTTCTCGAAATATTTCAACAATAGAGGATCCCATAGAAATTCCTTTACACGGAATAAATCAAATACAAGTTCATGAAAAATCCGAGCTTAGTTTTTCTTTTATTCTTAGAGCACTATTACGTCAAGACCCTGATATTATAATGATCGGTGAAATAAGGGATGAAGTAACAGCCCAAATAGCTACTCGTGCAGCACAAACAGGGCATTTAGTTTTATCAACACTGCATACCAATTGTACTGTAAGCGCTATTGAACGTATGGTGCAGCTTGGTGTAGAAAAAAAACAACTTATGTCTTGCTTAAAAATGGTAATAGCCCAAAGATTGGTGCGTAAATTATGTCCTAAATGTAAAATACCTGCGCCATCAAAAACTCAGCTAAATAACCTGCTAACGATTAACGAGTGGAAATCTAAGGGCTGTGAGCACTGCTTTTCTGGCTTTATGGGAAGAACCGCTGTTTATGAGTACATTGACCAGCAAATAATTCAAGATATACCGGAGCAGAAAGGTAGCAACAGTGTAAATTTTGAGCGCCTTTTTCAAGCGGGTATCAAACTCATTGAGTCAGGAGAAACAACGTTACAAGAAATTTATGCCGTTGTTGGTATCGAGGGGGCATGAAATGTTCATTTATTCGTATGTTGCACTCAATGCTCACAACCAGATAATTAAAGATACTTTGATAGCAAAAAATAAAAGAAAAGCTTTTATTATCATTACGCAAAAAAACTTAACTCCCTTACGAATTAATTTCAAAGCTATTTTTACTTTAAGCAAAAAAAATATTAACTACCGAATACTTTTCTTTCATCAATTAGGCGCCTTAACCTCATCAGGGATAACACTGGTACAAAGCTTAAAAATACTATCAGAAAATAGCCACCTTCCTTTTTGGGATGGATTTATTAACAATTTGATTCTGCATATTGAAAAAGGAGAGCTTTTTTCTGATTTTTTAAAAAATTACCCGCAAATTTTCAATAGCACAATTATTAGTCTTATTCTTGTTGCAGAGAAAACGGGAAAATATGATGAAAATTTCAATACGATTAGTTTTATGTTAGAGCATCATGAAAGGACAATGCGATTACTCAAAAAATCATTACGCTATCCATTTACGCTTTGTCTATTTTCAGGAGGGTTGCTATTCATTTTATTTTTATATGTAATTCCACAATTTAAAAGTATATATGATAGTTTTCAGCATGATTTACCACTAATAACCACCACCATGATTTATATATCTGACTTTATCGAAAAAAAATACACTTATTTTTTGTTGTATGTTGCTATTAGCTTTATCGTTATATTTAAAATAAAGCAAAATTTAACCCCATACCTATATAATGTCTTATTACATACCCCTATACTTAAGGATTTAATCAAATACTACCACCTAAATTTATATTTTCTAGTAATATCATCAACATATAAAAATGGTCTTCCATTGATTGATTGTTTGCGCTGTACAATAAAAACAATCAATTATGTACAATACAAACAAGATTGTGAAAATATTCTATCTGCTGTTCTTAGAGGTAGCTCACTGTCTAACGCAATGAAAGAAACAACTTTATTTCCTAATTTAGTCGTTCAATTAATCGCGATTGCTGAAGAGTCAGGTAAACTTCAATACTTTACGAATTATTTGTCTAATTATTATACAGATCAATATATGCTATTTATCGAGAGAAAAATTAAAAGCCTTGAGCCTATACTTCTTCTAGGTATCTCTTTGTTGGTTGGCATAATTATGTTAGCTATGTACCTACCAATATTTAACTTAGGAAACGTCATTACAGGCTTATAATTCGTAGATAATGCAACTTATATCATTAACATACTATAACCATATAAAATCATGTTTAATAAGTATTTTTAACTATTTCAGTTACATTAATTTGAATGAAGACAAATGGGTAATTTCAGTGTAATCTATTTTTATCTCCAATAGGTGAACGAATAATTTTATGCCTTATATAGTTGCTCTAACAGGTGGAATAGGAAGTGGTAAGACTACCGTTGCAAATGAATTTGCTAAACTCGGAGTCCCGCTTGTCGATGCTGATGTAATTTCTCGTCAGGTTGTTGAGCCTAATACTCCTGCTTTTGCGGCTATCATATCGCATTTTGGTAATGGAATAGTCTCTAAAGAGGGAGCTTTAAATAGAGATCTCTTAAGAGAAATTATTTTTTCAAATTCCGATGAGAAAAAATGGCTAAATGCCCTTCTTCATCCATTAATTCAACAAGAAACACAAAAACAGCTCAAGCAAGCTATTTATCCATATGTCCTGTGGGTTGTTCCTTTATTAATTGAAAACAACATTTCTCATTTAGCAAATAGAGTATTAGTTGTAGATGTTACTCCTGAAGAACAAATTCAACGCACAATAAAAAGAGATAATATAAGTCTCGAACAGGTTAAAAATATATTAAAAGCACAAGTTAGTCGCGAAAAACGATTATCTTATGCTGATGATGTTATTACAAACCATACTAATGACACCAGCATTCAAGACAAGGTAGCAAATCTTCACAATCAGTATTTGACATTAGCAAAAATAAAAACATAGGAATTAAAATGGGCGAACTAGCAGCTACAAATTTTATCACTTATGAATATCCAATGAATGAAAAGATCCGTTCTTGGTTGCGCCTTGAAACTCTTTTGTCTCAAATTTATGAGCTCAGCAATATCACCTCCTACTCTTCCGGTATCGCCTTCTTCCGTTCTGTCTCAGAACTTATTGAAATCCTTGATAGAGGCGAAGTTCGTTCAGATCTTATCAAAGAGCTTGAAAAGCAACGCACACGTTTATCAAATTGGGCTAGTGATCCGAATGCTGATAACCAGCTAATTAGCTCATTATTGTCAGATTTATCAGCAAAAATTTCTCGTTTAATGTCAGCACCTCGCTTTGGCCATCATTTACGAACAGATAAAATCATCAGTATGGTTCGTCAACGCTTAAGCATTCCCGGTGGTTGCTGCAGTTTCGATTTACCTACATTACAACTATGGCTAAATGTCCCACAAAGTGAGCGTGATAAAGCTATCAGCGGTTGGCTCCAAAGTCTCGACCCACTTAATGATGCTTTAAAAACAGTTCTGTCATTGATTCGCCAAGCAGGAACGTTTGAAAGCAAAGAATCCTATAATGGCTTTTACCAAGATAGTGTTGAAGGCAAAGAATTGCTCCGCATAAAATTACCCGCTGAAAACTTTATTTACCCACAAATTTCAGGTCATAAAACACGCTTTGCTTTACGTTTCCTGCATATAGATAGCGAGAATGGTATACTCCCTGATATGATCCGTTTTGAATTATCTTGCTGTTAAAGTAGAGAAATGTTTTATGAGTGAAATTATTGAAGTTAACTGCCCAACATGTCAAAAAGTTGTGATTTGGAATGAAGCTAGCCCTTTTCGACCTTTTTGTAGCAAGCGCTGCCAATTAATTGATCTTGGTGAATGGGCGAGTGAAGAGAAACGCATTGCTAGTCAGAGTGACATTTCTGAAAGTGATGACTGGAGTGAGCAACCCGATAATTGATTGTGAATTTCTCATAAAGTGGAAAATGTAAATCAGCTTTAATTTTGTATATTTTCCACTTTATTTTCAATATATTATCGTGTCAGCATATCAACAATAATACGATTCGCAGGCGGAAATTCATCGGCTATCAATGCTTTTTGCTCTACCCAACGCGAATCCTGCCCCTCTTTTCCATAAGGCTCGTTATCCCACGCAGACACAATAAAGAAATAAAGCGTAATAATTCTATCTTCAAACTCATGATCTACACGGTGAAATTGTTCATATTCAGTGACAATAATCCCTACTTCTTCCTCAAGTTCACGAATTAATGCAGCCTCAGGTAATTCATCTTGTTCTAATTTTCCGCCGGGAAACTCCCAAAACCCTGCCATGTGAGTCCCTTCAGGGCGTTTAGTAATAAAAATGTGTTGCTGTGAATTACGAATAACTCCAGCGGCAATGTGCAGATGTTTTTTTTCCATAATTTTTTCGTCAAAAAGGCGGGTTACCCCGCCTATTATTTAGTTATATAAATTTAAAGATCGATTAGTTTAAGCGACCATGGCATTGTTTATATTTCTTACCTGAACCACAAGGGCATGGATCATTACGGCCAATTTTATGGCCTTCTGTTGCCATTTTAGCTTCAGTTTCTGTCATTAAAGACTCAGCGCCCGTTTCATGGCTCAGCTGTTGTCTTTTTGCTAAACGTTCTGCTTCTTCACGGCGTTGTTGCTCTAACGCTTCAACTTCTTCTGGCAAACGAACTTGAACCTTAGATAAGGTACTAATTACTTCATATTTCAAGGCTTCAAGCATATTAGCGAACATACTGAATGATTCACGTTTATATTCTTGTTTTGGATCTTTTTGCGCGTAGCCACGTAAGTGAATGCCTTGGCGTAAGTAATCCATTGAAGCCAAATGCTCTTTCCATAAGGTATCTAATGTTTGTAACATGACACCTTTTTCGAAGTTACGCATCGCTTCTGCGCCAACAATTTCTTCTTTACGCGCATAGATTTCAACCGCTTTTTGCATGATACGCTCGCGTAGAGTTTCTTCATGCAGCTCTGGTTCTTTATCCAGCCACTCTTTCATTGGCAGATCAAGGTCAAAATCATTAACTAAACGCTGATGCAAACCTTCGATATCCCACATTTCCTCTAATGATTGAGGTGGAATATATGCATCCATTGTGGTAGTAAATACGTCTTCACGAATGCTATCAACCGTTTCTTTAATATCGCCACCGTCGAGCAATTCATTACGCTGGGTATAAATAGCACGGCGTTGATCACTCGCAACATCATCATATTCAAGTAATTGTTTACGAATATCAAAGTTACGACTTTCAACTTTACGTTGTGCGTTCGCAATCGCTTTAGTGACCCATGGGTGCTCAATGGCTTCACCCGGTTTCATACCGAGTTTTTTCATCATACCTGTAACACGGTCAGAGGCGAAGATACGCATCAAAGCATCTTCCATCGATAAGTAGAAACGTGAAGAACCCGCATCCCCTTGACGACCCGCACGACCACGTAACTGGTTATCGATACGGCGTGATTCATGACGCTCTGTACCAATAATATGTAAGCCACCCGCAGCTAAAACCGCATCATGGCGCACTTTCCAATTAGCTTTGATTTCATCAATTTGCTCTTGCGTTGGCTCTTCTAATGCAGCAACTTCCGTCTGCCAGCTTCCCCCTAACATGATATCGGTACCACGACCTGCCATGTTAGTTGCAATAGTAACTGCGCCTGCTTGACCCGCATTTGCGATGATATCCGCTTCCATTGCGTGGAATTTTGCATTCAGAACGTTATGGTTAATTTTGGCTTTTTTCAGTGCATTCGAGATAAGCTCTGATTTCTCGATAGAGATTGTACCAACTAGAACAGGCTGACCATTTGATGTTCTTTCACGGATATCTTCAATAATTGCCGTAAATTTATCAGCTTCGTTCATGTAAACGAGGTCAGGCAAATCTTTACGCACCATTGGGCGGTTCGTTGGAATAACAATGGTATCTAACTTATAAATCGAGCTAAATTCAAATGCTTCAGTATCCGCTGTACCCGTCATACCCGCCAATTTTTCATATAGACGGAAATAATTCTGGAATGTAATCGACGCTAAGGTTTGGTTCTCATTTTGAATTTCAACGCCTTCTTTAGCTTCAACCGCTTGGTGTAAGCCATCTGACCAGCGACGACCTTCCATTGTACGACCTGTATGCTCGTCAACAATAACGATTTGGCCATCTTTAACAATGTAGTCAACATCTAAGGTGAACAGCGCATGCGCACGTAAACCTGCCATTACGTGGTGCATAAGCATAATGTTTGCTGGTGAATATAACGACTCACCTTCATCCATTAAGCCTTCTTTCGCCAGAAGTTCTTCAATTAACACCAGACCGCGTTCGGTGATAGTGACTTGGCGTGATTTTTCATCAACAGAGAAATGACCTTCACCTTGGAACGTATCAGAGTCTTCTTTTTCTTGGCGTTGCAGATGTGGAATGAGTTTATCCACTTTTTGGTAAAGTTCTGAGCTGTCTTCTGCGGGGCCTGAAATGATAAGTGGTGTACGCGCTTCATCAATAAGAATTGAGTCGACCTCATCCACTAATGCATAGTGAAGTTTACGCTGCACACGCTCTTCAGGGCTGAATGCCATGTTGTCACGTAAGTAGTCGAAACCAAATTCGTTGTTAGTACCATAAGTAATATCTGCGGCGTAAGCTTCACGCTTCGCAGGCGGTGCCATACCCGGTAAGTTGATACCAACAGTTAAACCTAAAAATTCAAATAATGGGCGGTTATTTTCCGCATCACGTTTTGCTAAGTAGTCATTCACCGTTACGACGTGGACACCTTTGCCCGTTAATGCGTTGATATAAGCTGGTAATGTCGCAGTTAATGTTTTACCCTCACCTGTACGCATTTCTGCGATACAACGTTCATTCAGTACCATCCCACCGATTAACTGTACATCAAAGTGACGCATACCAAAAACACGACGGCTGGCTTCACGCACGGTCGCAAATGCTTCTGGAATAATGCTTTCTAGGCTCTCACCTTTCGCTAAACGCTCGCGAAATTCAACTGTTTTGGCTTTTAACTCATCGTCTGATAACTTTTCAAAATCAGGCTCTAGACGGTTAATTTTTTCCACTTCTTTGCGCAGTCTACGCAGAGTACGATCATTACGGCTACCAAATACTTTGGTCAAAATTTTAGTTAACATACTTTTAATCTCATTAAATCAATAAGTTATTTTTTTCATAAATTTAAGGCGCAGATTTTCTCAACATTGAATTGATAAATCTATTAAGAGATCAAGCAGTTAATGGACCAGCACGGATGCCATGTACTTGTGCAACCCAAATCGCAGGTTGGTAGGTAATGAAGTGAGGGTAAATATAATGACTGACTAGCACTGTGCTTTCATGCGTTTGAAGCGAACGCTGTGCCAACATGGCATAGAGCGTATCTAGCATCAACTGTGGTGCAATAAGCTGTTCTGATTCTTCTTTTGCAGTTGCTACGTCATCATCTTCATTGGCAGAAAAAGCAAAGGTGAGCTGGCGAATAACATTGCGCACCGCATGTTGCTGCCAATAATTAACCGAGTATGATGATGAGGAAGAAGAACGCTGAGAATTTTGCTGCGCAAACAAGTTATCGAAAGCATTAACCGCTTGGTTTTGGCGGTTTGCAGGCGATGAGCTAACTTGCGTAAGCTGAGATTCAGAAAGGGCATTTAAAATTGTAGGCAAGCCGACACCCGTGGCAACCACACCTAATAGTAGGTGGGACCAAAAGTATTTTCTACCAAGTTGTCGCCAAAAATTTAAAATGCCCATTAAACTCTTATATAATGAATACGTGACAATATTATTATCTGTACATTAGTTTTCATCATTGTTAGCCGGAGCCACAAATGAGAGATAGTCATCCACAAGCACTTTTCGATGTTCTTGAGGGATCATTGGCAAATTCATCAAATACTTTACAAACTATTCAGCGAAATGCGAAAGCTATTATCAAGCTGAACCGCGCTGTAAAGGGCTTATTGCCGGCTGAAGTTAAGCCAATGTGCCGTGTTGCAAACTACCGTAATAATATTATGGTCATTGAAGTAGCAAATGCCAGTTGGATGACCCGTCTTAATTACGAAAAATTAAACCTACTTTCCGCATTAAGAACATCTATTCTACCATCATTATCGTCTATCGACATCAGAATCAATCCCGATTTAATGCGAAAACCTAAACAAAATAGTTCACTAACTAACCGAACAGTCGCATCAACACAAAAAATGAACGAAAGGCAGATAAGCACACAAACAGCACAAGCATTATTGAAATTGGCAGAAAATAGCCCGAAAGGATTAAAAGAAAGGTTTGAGCGGCTGGCTGCACTAGCCGGAGAGAGTACTAGTGCAACCAACAGAAAGCGCTAACCCAGTTTTGGGCTAGCCGCATAATAATTATGCGTATACAGCTGAAGGCGCTTTGAATGCCACAGGCAGTTCAGCTTCATCTTCAAAGGTGACCAGATCCCAAGCTGATTCTTTCGCAAGAACCGCTTGCAGAAGTTTGTTATTCAGTGCGTGGCCAGATTTGAACGCAGTGAATGCGCCAATAATGTTGTGCCCACACATAAATAAGTCACCAATTGCATCCAACATTTTGTGACGAACGAATTCATCTTCAAAACGTAAGCCATCTTCATTGAGGACTTTATAGTCATCAACAACGATAGCACAGTCGAAACTACCGCCTAAGCATAAGCCTTGGGATTGCAGATATTCGATATCACGCATAAAACCAAATGTACGTGCACGGCTGATTTGGTTCACAAATGACTCCGCAGAGAAATCAAGTGAATAGCGCTGAGTGCTGCTATCAATCGCCGGGTGTTGGAAATCGATAGTGAAATCCAGACTGAAACCATTATAAGGTCTCATTTCTGCCCACTTATCGCCATCTTCAACACGAACAGTTTCTTTAATACGTAAAAATTTCTTCGCACAATTCAATTCTTCAATACCGCCATCTAGCAGTAAGAAAACAAACGGTGCAGCACTGCCATCCATAATTGGGATTTCAGGCGCATTGACTTCAATAACAATGTTATCAATACCTAACCCTGCTAATGCAGCATTCAAATGCTCAACAGTCGAAATACGTACGTTATCTTCATTGACTAAGCAAGTACATAACATGGTATCACGAACTGATTTCGCATCTGCCGGAAAATCAACCGGTGGATTAAGGTCAGTACGACGGTAGATGACCCCGGTGTTTGCCGGCGCTGGACGTAAAGTCAGCGTAACTTTTTTGCCGGTATGTAAACCAACACCAGTCGCTGTAATAATACGTTTTAATGTCCGTTGTTTGATCATCGTCTATTTCTCGCAATGTTATAAGTCCTACTGATCATCATACAAGATAATCAGTAGGAAATTTTAGCACAAAAAGCGGAGAATCCAATATAAATAAAATTAATCGGCCTGCTTACGCAAGAACGCAGGAATATCGAGATAATCTGGTTCTTTGTTTGTTTGCGTATTTTGGTCATTGACCGCTTTAGCCGCTGCTGGTTTCTCTTCGGTTAATGAAGACATGCTATTTTGCATTTGCTGATAGCGTTGCTCCATTGACGCTTGCTGTGACATTTTATTGCTAACTAAGGTAATTTCAGGACGTTTGTCCATACCAATACCTGTTGCAACAACTGTAACACGCAGCTCTTCGTGCATTTCTGGGTCGAGAGAAGTACCGATTACCACAGTCGCATTATCAGATGCGAATGCACGGATAGTGTTACCTACCGTTTCAAACTCATCTAAACGCAGGTCGAAACCAGCGGTGATGTTGACTAACACACCACGAGCGCCTGACAGGTCGATGTCTTCCAGTAATGGGCTAGAAATTGCCATTTCAGCAGCTTCTTCGGCTCTATCTTCACCGCGTGCCACACCAGAACCCATCATCGCGTAGCCCATTTCTGACATAACAGTACGCACGTCAGCAAAGTCCACGTTCATTAAACCTGGGCGAGTAATCAGTTCTGCGATACCCTGTACTGCACCTTTAAGTACGTCGTTTGCCGCACCAAAAGCATCCAGTAATGAGATACCACGACCAAGAACTTTTAATAATTTGTCATTTGGGATAGTGATCAGTGAGTCTACGTGTTTTGATAACTCAGTGATACCCGCTTCTGCAAATGCCATACGTTTTTTGCCTTCAAAGTTGAAAGGCTTAGTCACGACTGCAACTGTCAGAATACCCAATTCTTTAGCCACTTCGGCAACGACCGGAGCCGCACCAGTGCCTGTACCACCGCCCATACCCGCAGCGATGAAGACCATGTCCGCGCCATCTAATGCATTACGTAGCGCTTCGCGGTCTTCTTCTGCGGCATTGCGGCCGACTTCAGGGTTTGCACCTGCACCCAGACCTTTTGTAATACCGGTACCGATCTGGATAGTTTGTCCAACTGCGGTTTTACGCAGTGCCTGTGCGTCCGTGTTGACGGCGAAGAACTCAACGCCTTCAATACGCTCACGCACCATGTGTTCAACGGCATTACCGCCGCCGCCACCAACGCCGATGACTTTAATCACCGCATCGTTAGTTAGCTCCATTGGTTCAAACATAATGTCTCTCCGTTTTGTGCTTACTACTTTCGAAGCTAATAATAAGCTTCTTTATTAAAATTAGAATTCTTTTCTCAACCAACTGGTGATTTTACTGAACCAACCTGTGACTGAGGCACGCTTTTCTGTTTCGGTATCATCACCAAGATGGCTTTCTTTACCGTAATGCAGAAGCCCAACTGCGGTAGAGTAGTATGGCTCCTGCGCGTAATCTGTTAACCCTGTAATATTTAGCGGAGTGCCGATTCTTACTTGGGTATGGAACACTTTTTGCGCACATTCAACTAAACCGTCAATCTGTGCGGCACCGCCCGTTAAGACAATACCTGCCGCTAAATGGTGTTTGACACCTTGTTGACGTAACTGTTCCTGTAAATTTAAAATTTCTTCATTTACTAAGTTTAACAGCTCAGTATACCGCGGCTCGATGACTTCTGCTAAGGTTTGACGCTGTAAACTTCTTGGTGGTCGACCACCGACACTCGGCACTTCCACCGTTTCGTCTTTACTCACAATCGAACCAACAGCGCAACCATGACGTACTTTAATGGCTTCTGCATCACTTGGTGGTGTACCGAAAGCATAGGCAATATCGCTGGTCACGACATTCCCTGCATAAGGGATCACTTTTGTATGGCGTAACGCACCGCCTGTATAAACGGCCATATCCATGGTACCACCACCGATATCAACCACACACACACCTAATTCACGTTCATCTTCGGTTAAGACGCTATAGCTTGCTGCGAGACCAGCAAAAATCAGCTGGTCAACTTTTAACCCACAGCGCTCAACAGCTTTCACAATATTTTTCGCCATATCATTATGGCAAGTAATCAAATGAACTTTTGCTTGCATACGCACACCCGACAAACCAACGGGGTTTTTAATCCCTTCTTGGTAGTCGATAGCAAATTCTTGCGGGATCACGTGCAAAATTCGATGTTCATCACGAACACGCACTGATTTCGCCGTATGCACAACACTATCAACATCTTCTTGCGTCACTTCTTCTTCAGAAACTGGCACCATACCAATTTCATTTTGGCAGCTGACGTGTTTACCTGAAAGCGCCAGATAGACAGAGGAAATTTGGCAATCTGCCATCAGCTCTGCTTGGTCGATAGCTCTTTGAACACATTTTACGACAGACTCTAAGTCGTTTACGCCGCCTTTATCCATTCCACGAGATGGACAGCTTCCCACCCCGATAATATTAACCATACCATCGGGCAGAATTTCGCCAACAAGGGCCGATACCTTGGAAGTTCCAATTTCAAGGCCTACCACTAATTTTCTGTCCGTTGCTTTAATCATTTCTTCTGCCTAATTTGAGTTATTAGCAATATTTTTTATTGTAACCCCGGTGGTGCATCGACCAAAACTGGTGCCCAGCCCACCGCAGCACCACTGGTATAACGTAAGTCAACATAGTCGACTCGTTTATCCGTTGTTTGCTGCAAGAGCGGATACAGTTCAAGGAACCGATTTAACCGCTCTAAAACATCTTTTTTACCCAGTTCGATTCGGGTGTCGTTATCCAAAATAATCTGCCACGCATGACGGGCTGTCATTGATAACGATTTAAGTTTTAGTTTGTTTGTCGCTAACGTACTTTGAAAGTTGGCTAACTCTTTTAGGACCTCTTTTTGGCTCCCTTGTGGGCCATAAAGCAAGACATAATCCCCTTTGCCACTTTCGCTTGCGGGCAAGTTAAATACCCTGCCTTCCGCATCCACCATGTTTTGGTCGTTCCATCTGGCGTATGGTCGATACTCAACAATATGAATCTTTAATTCATCAGGCCATTGTTTACGCACTGTGACTTGGCGTATCCATGGCATCATGCTTATTTGGTTCTGGATAGCGTTGACATCAACAGTCATAAACGTACCCGGTTGCCCTAATGATAAAATCGCCTTTCTGACATCGTCATTCTTGGTGTAATGCCGCTCACCCGTTAGGACAAGCTTTGACATCGGTAATCTGTCGGCATCTTTCATCCATGTCATCACCATCCAACCGCTCCAAACGATGGTGCCCACAACGATGAGAAAGAAGAACAACCCACCTAAAAATGTCCCATTACTTGGACCAGAACGTGGGTCATCATCGTTGTGATTCTTATGATGCCTGACGTTTAACGCTGCTTGTGACATATCAACGAGCCAATTCTAAAATTCGCACAACTAACTGCGAAAAATCTAAACCTGCCTGACGCGCAGCCATTGGCACTAGGCTGTGGCTTGTCATACCCGGCGACGTGTTCACTTCTAACAAGTAAAACTGGCCATCGCTATCTTGCATTACATCAACGCGCCCCCAGCCATCACAACCAACCGCTAAATAAGCGTTCATCGCTAATTCGGTAAGCTCAGACTCACGCTGTGCATCTAATCCACTTGGGCAGAAATATTGCGTCTCATCAGACAAATATTTTGCTTCGTAGTCATAAAATATCCCCGGTGGCTGGATACGAATCGACGGTAGGGTTTTATCACCTAACACCGCGATGGTGTATTCAGGACCACTGAGCCACTTTTCAACTAATACGGTTTCGTCGAAACGAAACGCTAATTCAAGTGCCGCAGGCAGCGCATCTAAGCTATCCACTTTGCTCATACCAACACTCGAACCTTCTAAACTGGGTTTTACAATTAATGGCAAACCCAGTGTGTTAACTTTTGCAGTGATTTGTTCACGGCTCATCTGCAAATGTTGCTGTTTAGTTAAGTATATATAAGGAGATACACTTAGTCCCGCACCTTGCCATAATTGTTTTGTTCTGAGTTTATCCATGCTCAGTGCCGATGCCATCACACCACTTCCCGTGTAAGGCAAGCCAAGGTATTCAAGCATTCCTTGAATTGTACCATCTTCACCGCCACGACCATGTAATGCGATGAAAACTTTATCAAAACCTGCTTCTTTTAGCGTAATAACAGGGAAAGTTTTGGTATCAATAGGATGCGCATCAACCCCGCCTTGACGAAGCCCTGCCAGCACGGCATTTCCTGACTGAAGTGATACTTCACGTTCAGCTGATGTCCCACCAAATAGCACCGCAATTTTCTCTGCCATGTTTATTCCTCGACCATCGGCGGCTGTAATTTCGTTTCCGCGAGTGTTTTGGCTATTTTACCAATATTTCCTGCGCCTTGAACTAAAATTAAATCATTTTCATCAAGAGTTTGAGCTAAAAGATGAGAAATCTGTTCCGGCTCCGAAACATAAATCGGATCAATCTGGCCACGACCGCGAATTGTGCGGCATAATGAGCGGCTATCTGCCCCTGCAACGTGCTTTTCACCCGCTGAATACACATCCAGCATCAATAACACATCCACTTGCCCTAATACATTGACAAAGTCATCGTATAAATCACGGGTACGTGTATAACGATGAGGTTGAAATATCATCACAATGCGTTTATCTGGCCAGCCTGCTCTCGCCGCTTTAATAGTGGCATCCACTTCAGTTGGGTGATGACCATAGTCATCCACTAACATGACCTCACCCTCTTTGCCGTTAACATTGCGTAATGCGAAATTACCCAAGAAATCAAAACGGCGACCAGTGCCTTGGAATTCCACTAGTGCAGACAAAATGTGTAAATCATCAATGCCTTCTTCCGTCGCAACCGCAACTGCAGCAGTGGCGTTTAGTGCATTATGGCGACCTGGTGCGTTCAATACGACCGTCAATTCCGGCATATTTTCACGGGCAATAGTGAAAAAGCCTTGATTACCTTTTTGTTCATATTTGGTGATACGCACATCGGCGTCTTCACTGAAACCATAAGTAGTGATGTAACGGCCAATCTTTGGTAGCAATGAACGGATAACAGGGTCATCAATGCACATCACTGCACGGCCATAGAATGGTAAGTTATGCAGGAAATTAATGAACGTGTCCGTTAAATTATCAAAGTTGCCTTGGTAAGTATCCATGTGGTCAGCTTCGATATTGGTCACGACTGCCACCAATGGCTGCAAATGCAAGAACGAGGCATCACTTTCATCCGCTTCTGCAATCAGGTAACGGCTGCTACCCAAGCGAGCATGTGTGCCCGCTGATTTCACTAACCCACCGTTAACAAACGTTGGGTCTAAACCTGCTTGAGCGTAAATACCTGAAATCATTGCGGTCGTAGTGGTTTTACCGTGAGTCCCTGCAACGGCGATACCATGACGGTAGCGCATGAGTTCAGCGAGCATTTCAGCGCGACGAATAACCGGAATACGGAGTTCTTTCGCTGCCTGAATTTCAGGGTTTTCACTTGAAATCGCCGTTGAAACGACAACCACACTGGCATTCTCAACATTTTCCGGACGGTGATTAAAATAAATCGTTGCACCTAATTCGGTTAATTGTTGAGTCACAGCATTGGGCGCCAAGTCTGAACCACTAATTTCATAGCCTTCATTTGCCAACACTTCAGCGATACCACCCATGCCAGCACCACCGATGCCGACAAAATGGATGTGCCTGACTCTTCTCATTTCTGGCACTGATGTTCTTAATTTCGCTAATTGTTGTGTATTCACTCTGTTTTCGCTTCTTTATAAATTCGTATCAAATGTGACTAAAGCTATTTAGCCACTTCGCAAATCACGGCGGCAACACGCTCGGTTGCATCACTAATCGCACAATCATGGGCTTTTTCAGCCATCGACAACAATTCTGCTCTATCCCACTGTTCCAGCAAGCTTGCTACCGCTTCTGCGGTAAATTGTGGCTGTTCTAAGATCTTCGCGGCGCCTGCTTTTTCCAGTGGTAATGCGTTCCAATATTGTTGGCGGTCTTTGTGCTGAAAAGGCACAAAAATAGCAGGTAAACCTGCCGCTGCAACTTCACTGACGGTCAATGCGCCAGAACGGCATACAACAATATCTGCCCAAGCATAAGCTTGCGCCATATCGTCAATAAATTCAGTAACTTTATACTCAGAATTGCCTGAAACTTGCAGCTGTTCATTATACAACGCTTCAGTGGATTCCTTACTGCCTTTTCCCGCTTGATGCCAGATATTTAACTGTTTGCCTACTTTTGCAGCAACCTGAGGCATCACTTGGTTTAAAATTCGTGCGCCTTGGCTACCACCAACAACTAATACGCGTATCGCGCCTTCTCGCCCAGCTAAGCGAGCAGCAGGCGCAGGAAGTGCCAACACATCTTCACGAACAGGGTTACCAACGACAGGCGCATCAGGGAAAGCTCCCGGAAATGCTTGCAAAACCCGTTTTGCAATGCGTGATAGCCATTTATTCGTCAAGCCCGCGATGCCATTTTGCTCATGCAAAACAACCGGAACACCACACTGCCAGGCCGCAATACCGCCGGGGCCTGAAACATACCCGCCCATGCCTAATACCGCGTCGGGCTGATAACGCTTGATGATTGTTTTCGCTTGTCGTATTGCTTTATAAATACGCCATGGTGCGCCTAACTGTGCAGCAATGCCTTTGCCTCTTAGACCTGAAATCTGAATAAATTCAATGTCTATGCCATGTTTTGGCACTAAGGTCGCTTCCATTCTATCTGCAGTACCTAACCAGCGAATTTCCCAGCCCTGAGCCTGCAAATAATGCGCCACAGCGAGCCCCGGAAAGACATGCCCTCCTGTTCCACCTGCCATGACGAGTAATTTTTTTGGCTGACTCATTTGGTACTCCTTACAAACGCCTGCGCTTTTTCTAGACGTGTTTCAAAATCAATTCGCAGTAATACCGCTATCGCTGCGGCCATCACTAATAAACTGGAACCACCATAACTAATTAGGGGTAACGTTAACCCTTTCGTTGGCAGCATACCGGAGGCTGCACCGACGTTAACCAAGGCTTGGAAAGTAAACCAAATGCCGATTGAACAAGCCATATAGCCGCCAAATAATTGGTTAGACATCAGCGCGCGACGACCAATCATCATCGCCCTAAATGCCAACATAAATACCATTAACAGGACTAATACAACTCCCACATAGCCCAGTTCTTCCGCTAACACGGAGAAAATAAAGTCAGTGTGTGCTTCAGGGAGGTATTCCAGTTTTTGAACGGAATTACCTAACCCTTGGCCTAACATTTCACCACGACCAAATGCCATTAACGATTGTGTTAACTGGTAACCACTACCAAATGGGTCATCCCATGGGTTCAAGAACGAGGTTACACGGCGCAAACGGTAAGGCTCAAACCAGATCAGCGCTAATACCCCCACCGCACAGGTGGCGATACCAATAATAAACGGTGCTAACCTTGCACCCGCTAAAAACAGTAAACCTAATGTGGTGACGACTAATACAATGACCGTACCCAAGTCTGGCTGTAAAAGCAGTAATGACGCCATCACAATCAAAATACACATCGGTTTGATAAACCCGAGGAAGCGAGTGCGGACTTCTTCTGACTTGCGTACTAAGTAGCTTGAAACATAGCAAAATAGGGTAAATTTCGAAATTTCAGCAGGCTGAATTTTCACAAGCCCAACGTCAATCCAGCGAGATGCCCCGTTAACTGAGCTCCCTGCGACTAATACCACCACTAGCATGCCCAATGAGCCCATCAGAAATAGGAAATTATACTTTTCCCAAAAGGCCATCGGGATACGCATAACCGCTAATGATAAGGCGAAAGCTATAACCAAATAGACCACATCACGTTTTGCAAAGTAAAACGGGTCTTCTGTCAAACGTTGCCCAACAGGCATCGAAGCAGAGGTCACCATAATGAAGCCGATTGCCGCTAAACCGAATGCCAACCATACTAATGTACGGTCGTACAGCGTTGAGCCTGAAATCACGCCATTTTTTTCGCCAATGACCCAATTTTTTAAACGCATCGCACCCGGTATAGTCATTACCCAAGCTCCTTCGCTAATTGCGCAAAAACAGCGCCACGTTGCTCAAAGTTTTTAAACTGATCTAAACTGGCGCAAGCTGGCGATAATAACACCATGTCCCCTGCTTTTAATTGCGGCGCAATTTGGCGTAAACTTTGTTCCATCGTGTCAGTTAATACTGATTTTTCAGGGGCTAAAGCGGCTAATGATTTGCCATCACGGCCAAAGCAATATAAATGGTAGTTATCCGCTGCAATATATTGTTTTAATGATGAAAAATCGGCTGATTTACCATCACCACCTAACAATAAATAGACTGAGCCGTCAACGTGCAGACCATTCAGTGCCGCTTCAGTGCTACCCACATTGGTGGCTTTAGAGTCATTAATCCAACGTACACCATTGTTAAATAACACTAATTCAAAGCGATGTGCTAAACCTGCATAGGTTTTCAATACCTCAATACACGCTGGACGCGGAATGTTCACTGCATCCGCAAGGGCTAACGCAGCCAATGCGTTCAAATAGTTGTGCTGCCCTGACAGGTGCATCTCTTTGACGTCTAACAGTGTTTCGCCGTTGACCACCAACAGACGTTTTTTTGAATCAAAACAATACTCGCCACTGTTTACCCCAAAACCAATACATTCATCAGCTGATTTGTTTTCAGGCAGTGTTAACGCATCTTGCCTATTCACGATGCAATTTTGTGCACCCTGATAAATTTTTAATTTCGCGCTGCGGTATTGCGCTAAGCCCAGAGGATATCTGTCCATATGGTCTTCGCTAATATTCAGTACCGTTGCTGCAGCCGCTTTTAGGCTTGATGTGGTTTCGAGTTGGAAACTGGATAGCTCTAAAACGTACAATGCATGGCCTGAATTGAGTAAAGACAGCGCTGGCGTGCCAATATTGCCGCCTACACCGACAGAAATCCCTGCCGCGCTCGCCATCTCCCCCACTAACGAGGTGACTGTGCTTTTCCCGTTTGACCCTGTAATCGCCACAATTGGCGCATCCGCTTCACGGCAAAACAGCTCAATATCACCGACGATTTCAATACCGTTTTGCGCAGCTTCCTGCAATTGTGGTGTCGCTAATGCAATCCCTGGGCTTGCAACAATCAAATCCGCTTCTTGAAGCCATACGTTGTTCAAACTTCCGCTATGGCACTGCACATTTTCAGGCAGTTTATCCACACCCGGAGGTGTTGCACGGGTATCCATCACGCGTGGCACAACACCACGCTCAATGAAAAATTGAACGCAAGATAGGCCTGTAACTCCCAGACCTATAATGACAACGTTCTTACCCTGATAATCGACCATATTAACGCACCTTCAACGTTGCCAGCCCAATCAGCACTAGCATCAAGGAAATAATCCAGAAACGCACGATAACACGAGGTTCTGGCCAGCCTTTCAATTCATAATGATGGTGAATTGGAGCCATGCGGAAGATCCGTTGACCGCGTAATTTAAACGAACCAACCTGTAAAATTACGGACAAGGTTTCAACCACAAAGACCCCACCCATAATCACTAATAAGAACTCTTGGCGCAGTAACACGGCGATAGTGCCCAGTGCACCACCAAGCGCCAGTGAGCCCACATCCCCCATGAAAACTTGTGCTGGGTATGTGTTAAACCAGAGGAAGCCTAAACCTGCCCCAACAATGGCGGTACAGACAATCACTAATTCACCTGCGTGTGGTAAGAATGGAATATGCAGGTAGCCCGCAAAATTGACGTTACCTGTCGCCCATGCCACTAACGCAAAACCCGCCGCCACAAACACGGTTGGCATGATGGCTAAACCATCAAGGCCATCAGTTAAGTTCACGGCGTTACTGGTACCAACAATCACAAAATAGGTCAGTAAAATATATAACATGCCCAGTTGTGGCATCACGTCTTTGAAAAATGGCACCACCAATTGCGTTGCTGGCGTGTCTTTCCCAATCGCATACATAGAAAATGCCACCACTAACGCGATAACGGACTGCCAGAAATATTTCCAGCGAGCGATTAAGCCACGCGTATCTTTTCTTACCACTTTGCGGTAATCGTCCACAAAGCCCACGATGCCATAGCCGATTAACACCAGCAATACGCACCAAACGTAAGGGTTATCTAAACGCGCCCACAATAAGACAGACACGGTGATTGAAAACAGGATTAATAAACCGCCCATGGTTGGTGTGCCACGCTTGCTAAAGTGTGACTCAGGGCCTTCGCTACGGACAACTTGACCAATCTGCATTTTTTGCAGATAAGCAATCAGGTGCGGGCCCATCCATAAGGCGATCGCAAGTGCAGTCAGCAAACCGACAATGGCTCTGAACGTCAGGTATGAAAAAACGTTCAAGACAGAAAACTTGTGGACCAACATTTCGGCAAGCCAGACTAACATTCGAAGCACTCCTTCAATGCATTCACGACATCTTCCATCGCGGAGCTGCGTGAACCTTTAACTAAAATAGAAACAACATCATTCTGCTGTGCTAGCGGAATTAGTCGGGTTAATAAATCGCTTTTTACCGTAAAGTGCTCACCACACTCACTAAATTCGCTGATCAACTCGCTCAGTTGACCAACGCTGAATACTTTATCTAAGCCCGCCTGTTTAGCTGCAACACCAACACGCTGATGGCATTCTTCGGCGTAGTCACCCAGCTCACCCATATCACCGACAACTAAAATGCGGTAACCCGGCATTTTTTCCAGTACGTGAATGGCGGCAATCATAGAGCCATCATTAGCATTGTATGTGTCGTCTAATACCACTTTGTGTTCCGCTAAGCGAACAGGGAACAAACGCCCCGGCACCGCTTTAGTATTTGCTAAGCCATTCTTAATATCTTCGAGGCTTGCACCCACCGAAATGGCTAATGCACTCGCCGCTAACACGTTGGCAATATTATGTACGCCCGGCAAAGGTAACGTGATATCAACGTGCCCAACGGGGGTATGCAACACAAAATCCGTTGTTAATTGGTTGATTTGAATATCGGTCGGGTAGAAATCAGCTTTAGGCTGCTGTGTTAATGAGTAATACCACACGGTTTGGCGCGGTTGGAATTGCCATTTTTCACTGTAGCTATCCAAGTTGACAATCGCCGTCCCTTCTTCTGGGATACCTTGGTAAATCTCACCTTTGGCTTTAGCGACACCCTCTGGCGAACCAAACCCTGCTAAGTGTGCACCAAATAAATTGTTCACTAATGCGGTTTCAGGCTTCACGATATTGGTGGTATAGGCGATTTCATTTGGGTGGTTAGCACCCATTTCAATCACAGCAAAATCATGCTCTGGCGTTAAGCGAAACAGCGTTAACGGTACGCCGATATCGTTATTTAAATTGCCTGCGGTATATAAGGTTTTGCCACGCTCTGCCAAAATAGAGGCGGTCATTTCTTTTACAGAGGTTTTACCCGATGACCCGGTTAAACCGACAATGCGAGCACTCACTTGCTGGCGAACCCACGCTGCAAGTTGCCCCATCGCAATACGGGTGTCTTTTACAACCACCTGCGGGCAATTTACGGCTAATTTATGGTCGACTAATAATGCTTTTGCACCATCAGCCACCACTTGCTCAGCAAAATCATGAGCATCAAAACGTTCGCCTTTAAGGGCGATAAACAGGCAACTTTCACCTATTTTACGGCTATCTGTGCTCACGTTTTCAATCACGAACTCGCTATTAGGTGCAGACTCAATCCGCCCTGAGGTGATTTTTGCAAGCTGCGCGAGGGTTAATGAAATCATGCGATCACCCCCAATAAGCGCGCTACCGTTAAGCGGTCAGAGTAATCTAATTTACGGTTACCAATAATTTGGTAATCTTCGTGGCCTTTACCGGCAAGGACAATCACATCATCGGGTGAGGCTTGTAAAATCGTATTGGTGACCGCTTCTGGGCGACCGGGAATAGCTAATGCTCGGCTTGAATCTAATAAGCCCGCCATGATGTCGTTGATAATATCAATAGGGTCTTCGCTGCGTGGGTTATCGTCAGTGATCACGATTTTATCGGCCCACTCTTCCGCAGCGGCACCCATAAGTGGGCGCTTACCTTTGTCACGGTCACCACCACAGCCAAATACGCACCAAAGTTGCCCTTTACAATGTAAACGAGCTGCCGCAAGGGCTTTTTCTAATGCGTCAGGTGTATGTGCATAATCGACAACAACCGTTGGTTTGTTCGGTGCGCTGAAGACTTCCATTCGACCACAAACTGGGGAAAGGGATGAGGTCGATGCTAATAATTGCTCGAGCGGATAATCCATCATTAACAATGTCGCCATCGCAACTAATAAGTTACTGACGTTAAACGCCCCCATCAGCGGGCTTTCAAATGCGCCTTTGCCCCACGTGGAGTCAAAATGAATGGTAGCGCCCTTATCATGGTATTCCACTTCAGTGGCTTTTAACCATGGGCCTTGCCAGTTTGTAGGGATACGGTTTTCCATCGTCACAGCGCACGCTTGTGGTAAGCGCTGTAACCATTTCAGCCCAACGTCATCATCTGCATTAATAATTTGATTTTTGGTTTGATGCGTCGAGAACAGTAACCATTTTGCTGCTTCGTAATTTTCCATATCACCATGGTAATCAAGGTGATCACGGCTTAGATTGGTGAACACAGCAGCTTCAAATTGCAATGCTGCCACACGCCCTTGCACTAAACCGTGGGAAGACACTTCCATCGCAGTCAACGTGGCTTTTTTATTTAACAGTTGCGTGAGCTCAAGCTGGATATCTACCGCCGAGCCTGTGGTGTTTTCTGTCGGTGAAACTTGCCCTAACAGGCCATTTCCAACCGTACCCATCACTGCACTTGTCTCGCCAAGGCCTTTCGCCCACTGCGCAATCAGCTGAGTTGTCGTTGTTTTACCGTTTGTTCCTGTGACGCCCACTAATTTCATTTTGGCTGAAGGCTGGTCATAAAACTCACCCGCCAGTGCCGATAAACGGTTGTTTAAGTCATTGAGATAAATCACTGGCACGCCGTGAACAAAGCGGATCTCACCTTCTTCCGCTTCCCCTTGAGCCTCAGCGATCACCGCACCAACCCCTTGAGCAATCGCTTGAGGAATATAGTGCCGACCATCCGATTGATGGCCTTTTATAGCAATAAACAGATCACCCGCGGCAACCTTTCGGCTGTCTAGCGTCATCTCACGCAGTGAGATAGGAGTTGTGCTTACACCAAATGGCGCAAGGAGATCACAAAGATTACGATCTGCCACTTTTAACCTCTTTTTGACTGTTCACAATTTCATTTTTATCGTTAGGTTGTAATGCATCTGGCTCAACATTCATCAGTCGTAAGACACCGCCCATAATTGAGCCAAACACGGGAGCAGAAACTGCCCCTCCGTAGTACTTACCGCCGCTCGGCTCATTGATCAGGACAACAAGCGCATAACGTGGATTACTGGCTGGCGCGACACCCGCTGCATAAGCAAGGTATTTATCAACATAGCGCCCTTCAGGACCGACTTTTTTCGCGGTCCCGGTTTTAATTGCAATTCGGTAACCTTTAATCGCTGCACGTGCTCCACCACCGCCGGGCAGTGCCACGCTTTCCATCATATGCACCACCGTGCGCATAATTGGCTCAGGGAAAACACGCGTTCCCGGCACTGGTGGGTCAACCTTTGTGATAGACAGCGGCCTGTAGATACCAAAACTACCGATTGTCGCGTAGGCTCGCGCTAATTGTAACGGCGTTACCATTTGCCCGTAGCCAAAAGAAAAGGTGGCCCTATCTAAATCAGACCACCGTGTTTTTTTACTTGGAAAGATGCCACTACTTTCCCCGACTAACCCCAGATTAGTCGGCTTGCCAAACCCAAAGCGGCTATACACATCCACCAGCTCTGTGGCAGGCATCGCTAACGCCAGTTTAGAAACACCCACGTTACTCGACTTCTGTAAAATCCCAGTAATAGTTAACTCCGCATAGCGTGCAACGTCTTTAATTTCATGGCCGCTAATACGATATGGATAGGTATTAATCACTGAGTTTTCTTTGATAATTTTGTTGTGCAGCGCGCTCATTACCACCATCGGTTTCACCGTTGAGCCCGGCTCAAAAATATCGGTAATTGCACGGTTACGCATGGCATCCATTGCGGTGCCAGCAAGGTTATTTGGGTTATAAGATGGGCTATTTGCCATCGCCAAAATTTCCCCTGTGTGCACATCCACTAAAATCGCCACGCCTGATTCCGCTTTGTTTTCTTGTACGCCGCGGGTCAGTTCACGGTAAACAATCGATTGAATACGTTCATCGATGCTCAACGTTAAGTTATGTGCCGCTTGGCTATCGACAGACGAAATGGTTTCGATCACGCGACCATTACGGTCTTTACGAACAGTACGCTCTCCCGGCGAACCTTTTAACCAACGGTCAAAGCTCTTTTCAACGCCTTCAATACCTTCCCCGTCAATGTTTGTCACCCCCAGTAAGTGAGCAGTTACAGGGCCTGACGGGTAATAACGGCGGGATTCTTTACGCAGATAGATACCCGGGATTTTTAATTTTTTAACGTAGTCACCGATAGACGGGTTAACTTGGCGCGCTAAATACACAAAACGGCCACGCGGGTTGGCCGATATTTTGTTGGTAATTTGTTCGAGTGGAATTTCGAGTGCGTCTGCAAGGGCTTTCCAGTGCTCATCATTGCTAACCCCGCCTTTCTCAAACACTTCTTTTGGATCAGCCCAAATTGCGTTGACGGGGACACTAACCGCAAGCTGCCGACCTTCACGGTCGCTGATCATACCACGCGCCGTCGCAACTTCCTGAACACGTAAAGAACGCAAATCGCCCTCTTTAACTAGCTTTTCAGGGGCGATAATTTGTAAGTAGGCGACACGGGTTAATAACCCTGCTAGCGCCAAGACAATGCACCCGCACAGCAAAATAAAGCGCCAGCGGACAAAGCTGGTACTTTCTTCTTGTTTCTTATTTTTTGCTGTTTTTGGTGCTTTCATTGGGAACCTTTTTTATTGCTGAGAAACAATAATTTTTTCTTGTGATGGCTCAACTTGAACCATCTGTAATTTATCAACGGACAAACGCTCAATACGGCTATGGCTCGCTAAGGCATTTTCCTCGAGGATCAGATTGCGCCATTCAATATCCAGCGAGTCTTTCTCTTCGTATAATTTGTCTTTGGCCGCGGTTAATAAGCGCGTTTCGTGTGCCGTAGTAACCACAAATACCGCGCTAATAATAATCGCAGCCAATAAAATCAAAGGAACGATGCCGTAGCGAAATAAATCACGTCCAATCACGCGTGCTAGGCTGTGCCTTTCAGGAACCATTATTGCGCCGCCTTCTCTGCAAAACGCAGCACCGAACTGCGTGCGCGTGGGTTTTCGTCAATTTCGTTATCCGATGGCTTCATTTTGCCTAAATCACGTAACTGCGCTGCACCTAATGCTTTAATTTGCGTTTCCGTCAGTGGGATCCCAGCAGGTACACTTGGCCCTTTACTGTTTTTGCGGATAAATTGTTTAACTAGTCTGTCTTCCAAAGAGTGGAAACTGATCACCGACAAGCGCCCTTCTGGTGCCAAAACACCCATTGCACCGTTTAACGCCTGCTCAATCTCTTCCAACTCGCTATTGATGTAGATACGAATAGCCTGAAAACTGCGAGTTGCAGGGTGCTTATGTCGGTCTTTCATCGGACTAACTTTAGAAATCAACTCAGCCAGATGGCGTGTTCGGGTCAATGGCTCTTCTTCTGGGTTATGATTGCGCTCCACAATCGCCCTTGCGATACGCTTCGAAAAACGCTCTTCACCAAAGGTTTTGAGTACCCATGCAATGTCATCAGCCTCTGCATTCATCAACCATTGTTGCGCTGATTGCCCTTTGGTTGGGTCCATACGCATATCTAATGGCCCGTCACGCATAAATGAAAACCCTCTTTCTGGGTCATCTAGCTGCGGCGAAGACACGCCTAAATCCAATAAAACACCGTCAATTTGCCCCACCAGCCCTTCTTCTTCCACGTATTGTGCAATGTCTGAGAACGGGCCGTGCTTAATCATAAAACGCGGATCATCAATGGCTTGTGCCGCTTTAATCGCTTCTGGGTCACGGTCAATGGCGATTAAACGCCCGTGCTCACCCAGTTGGCTTAAAATTAAGCGAGAATGCCCGCCACGACCAAAAGTGCCATCGATATAAATGCCATTTGGCTTAATATTCAAGCCATTAACGGCTTCATCCAATAATACGGTTACGTGCTTAAATTGCTGTTGCGTCATTGTTATAGTGACAAATCCTGTAAGCGGGCTGAGAGTGGTTCAGTGGTGAGGCGCTCCGCAGCGATATCATTTTCCACTTGTTTGTACCAAGTTTGCTCATCCCAAAGTTCAAATTTATTAATCTGGCCAACCAACATGACCTCTTTGGTTAGCCCTGCGTGTTGGCGCAATGTATTGGCTAACAAAAGACGTCCTGCATTATCCATTTGGCATTCGCTAGCGTGACCCAGTAAAAGCCGTTGTACACGTCGCTCAGCTTCGTTCATGGTGGATAAGCGAGACAGTTTTTCCTCAATGATTTCCCATTCAGGTAGGGTATAAAGCAGCAGGCACGGCTGGTGAAGGTCAATGGTACAAACCATTTGCCCTTTCGCTTCCTCGGTCAGCATTCCTCGATAACGAGTAGGCACGGTTAGCCGCCCTTTGCTGTCGAGATTAACCAGTGTTGCCCCACGAAACATACCCGATTAAACCCCTTTCATTTCCTAGTCACCCACTTTACCCCACAATTCTCCACATATAAAGTTTACGAATGGTATGAAAACCTTGTCAAGCCAGCCACGCTCAGCTTTAGGTTTATTTACAGAACAATTCAGAAAATATAAGGATGGGTAAAATCTTACTTGGAAAGAAAATAAGAAATAACAAATTGATATAATTAGCTAATTTTATAAATTTCACACAAAATAACAAAACAACTGTTTATTGCTGAGAAATCATAAAAATCACGCTAAATCCAATCTCTATCTCATTTTTAATCAGCCTATTTCGTACCAATTCTTTACTTTTAATCTGTTCTTAAAACTGGGTTAATCCCCTTCGAGGACTAAAACACGGCTCTAGAAAAATAAAATCGTTATATTTCAGACCACTAAACAACTGTTTTAATAAACAGTACTTAAGTTAATAAAAAAAATGCCAACCCAATACAGCGATGAATAAAAACTCGCTTTATTTTTATTTTTATCGCATTTAGCTTTTGTTACAAAATAAACAAACAATCGATTAAGATAATTCCTAAAGTTAAATATTTACCTATTTTTAACCGATAAAAAAAAGACCCCTACATTGTAGGGGCCCTTATATTACTCATAATCGTGATCAACATCACTCATTATTGAGAAGCTTTACACTGATTGCCCAAAGTTCAGGCTATTTATTGCTTACGGCCTAAACTTCCACGACGACATAAATCACGACGTATGCGAGTGATGCCTGTATCGGGTTTTTGCTTCTCATCAAGACTCGCTAACACGAGCTCAAGAATGCGCTCTGCGATATCGCGGTGGCGCTGTGCAAGTGACAACACAGGGCAACCGAGGAAATCCAATAATTCGTTATCTCCAAAGGTCGCAATAACCATATGCTCAGGCAAACGACCACTGCGTTTGAGTGCAACATCCAGTACGCCTTGGAGCAATGAGAAAGACGTTGTAAATAACGCATCAGGCATCTCATTGCCGCTATCAAGCCAATTTGCAAACACGTCTGCGGCAGAATCACGCTCGTAGCTATTTGCGTACAAATAGTCAACTTCACGCGCATCATCACTCCATGCTTTACGAAAACCCTGCTCACGTAAATAGCTGACAGACAGCTCAGGTAATGCCCCTAAGTACAATACCGATTCAGCTTTGAACTTGCGTAACTCTGCTGAAATCATGAAAGCATCTTCTTGGTCATCCCCTACAACACTAATAAAGTGCTCTTTTTCAAGGGCTCTATCCAGTGCAATAATAGGGAGCGAACGGTTTGCCCAACGCTGATAAAAAGGGTGCTCTGGTGGCAGTGCAGTCGACACAATAATGGCATCAACTTGGCGCTGCAAAAGGTGTTCAACACAACGAATTTCGTTGTCTGGTTGATCCTCAGAACACGCGATTAACAATTGGTAGCCGCGTTGACGTGCCTGTCTTTCTAAATAATTAGCTATACGTGTATAGCTGGTATTTTCCAGATCGGGGATCACTAACCCAATGGAACGGGTGCGCCCTGCACGTAAGCCCGCAGCAACTGCATTTGGATGGTAATTGTGCTCTCTGACGACTGCCATCACTTTTTCAACAGTTTTATCGCTGACTCGATACTGCTTGGCCTTGCCGTTGATCACATAACTAGCCGTTGTGCGGGAAACACCCGCTAGACGGGCTATCTCATCCAGTTTCACGTTAACCTCTTTTTAATTTCGGGAACAGCCTCGAGTCATTCGAGGCCTTATATCCGAGTATTCTACCTTTGGAAGATAAATTTTTCATCGCATAATTTTGTCGCCACGCGAAACACCGACGATACCAGAGCGTACTACTTCAACAATTTCAGCAACACCACGTACTGATTCGATGAAAGCATCCAGTTTATCGCTTGTTCCTGCGAGCTGAACGGTATAAAGCGTTGGCGTGACATCGACGATTTGCCCGCGGAAAATATCCGCACAGCGTTTCACTTCGTCACGTCCATAACCTGAAGCTTGCAACTTCACTAACATGATTTCACGCTCGATATGTGCTGAAGCCGTCAGCTCACTCACACGCAGAACATCCACCAGCTTGTGCAGTTGTTTCTCAATTTGCTCAAGCACTTTTGCATCACCCTTGGTTTGGATGGTCATACGTGACAATGTTGGGTCATCAGTGGGCGCAACCGTCAAACTTTCAATATTATAACCACGCTGAGAGAACAGACCTATGACACGGGACAAAGCACCTGATTCATTTTCTAATAAAACGGATAAAATACGACGCATGATCAGGTCCTCTCTGTTTTGCTCAACCACATTTCGTCCATTGCTCCACCACGGATTTGCATTGGGTAAACGTGTTCGGTTTCATCAATATTGATATCAACAAATACTAAGCGTTGGTTTTCATTCACCTCAACTAGCGCTTGCTTGAGTTTTTCTTCAAGTTCATCAGGAGAAGCAATCGAAATACCAACATGGCCATAAGCCTCTGATAATTTAATAAAATCAGGGAGTGACTGCATGTAGGATTGGGAATGGCGGCCTTGATAAATCATATCTTGCCACTGTTTTACCATGCCTAAAAAACCATTATTGAGGTTCAGGACTAAGACAGGCAAGCCGTATTGCAGTGCCGTTGATAGCTCCTGAATATTCATTTGGATGCTACCATCGCCCGTTACACAAACCACTGTTGAGTTTGGATGGGCTAATTTCACCCCTAATGCGGCAGGTAAACCAAAGCCCATGGTGCCGAGACCACCTGAATTTATCCAATGTCTTGGTTTATCAAACGGATAATACAATGCAGCAAACATTTGATGCTGCCCGACATCCGAAGTCACATACGCCTCACCATTTGTTAAACGATAAATCATTTCAATGGCTTGCTGAGGTTTGACTTTAGTTTGATTGGTTTCATAACGTAGGCACTGTTTTTTGCGCCACTCTTCAATATCTTTCCACCAATCTTTTAATGCATTTTCATCTTGTTTAGCTGAAGCTTGGTCTAACTGCCCTAACATTTGTTTTAAGGTCAATTTCGCATCACCAACAATCGGAATATCAGCATTCACAGTTTTTGAAATTGAAGTTGGGTCAACGTCAATTTGGATCACCGTTGCATTTGGGCAATATTTTTCTAAATTATTGGTTGTACGGTCGTCAAAACGGACGCCCACTGCAAAAATCACATCTGAATTATGCATGACTTTATTTGCTTCATAAGTCCCATGCATACCTAACATGCCGACGGATTGCTTATGGGTTTCAGGAAAAGCCCCTAACCCCATCAAGGTCGAAACAACAGGCAGTTTTAATGCTTCTGCTAACTCAATGAGTTCTGCTGAACAATTAGCGTTAATCGCACCGCCACCAATATAGAAAACGGGTTTTTTTGCCGCGACTAATTTAGAAAGTGCTTTTTTGATCTGCCCTTTGTGCCCTTGCAGGGTCGGGTTATATGACCGTAAAGAAACAGATTCAGGGTAATGATACGGAAATTTAAGTGCAGGGTTCACCGTATCTTTCGGAAAGTCGATCACAACGGGGCCAGGACGGCCACTTGCTGCGATGTAAAAGGCCTTTTTAATCGTCTCAGGAATTTCTTCCGCACTTTTAATTAAAAAACTGTGCTTCACTATCGGGCGGGATATTCCCACCATGTCACATTCTTGGAACGCATCATTACCAATTAAAGAACTAGCAACCTGCCCTGATAGCACCACCATCGGCACAGAGTCCATATAGGCGGTTGCAATGCCAGTAATCGCATTGGTTGCCCCGGGGCCTGAAGTGACGAGAACGACGCCAACATCCCCTGTTGAGCGAGCATAGCCATCGGCCATATGCACTGCGGCTTGTTCATGACGCACCAGAATATGTTCCACACCGCCTACAGTATGAAGCGCATCATAAATATCTAATACTGCACCGCCTGGATACCCAAACACGTGCTTTACTCCTTGGTCAATCAATGACTTGACGACCATTTCAGCTCCCGACAACTTCTCCATGAGTTTGCCCCCAGACATTATTTGCAAGTTAAGAGGTATCAATTACCCCTTTATTTTTATCATTTAAACAGGTTAATGCGTGCTATTAACATATCTCTCTGGCTGAAACGAAGCAAACATCATTTCAGCACAAAAATAGTGACTATTTCACATTATCTTGAACATTTGCCGTTCGCAGAGGGAATAACTGCATATGGAAAAAATGGAAGAAAGATTGACTATTTTCCAGCCAACTGGCGATTTGAAATATTTTGTTCTGACCGTGAATAAAAAGAAAAGATATAGGCAGGATTAATATATAAGAGCATCAGGCTCACCTATCGAAATAGATAAGCCTGATAATAAAACGCTTAATTACTCTTGATACATAGATTCAATTTCTAATTGATAGCGCTCAGAAATGATTTTACGACGTAATTTCAAGGTTGGTGTTAACTCCCCTTTTTCCATTGAAAACGTCGTTGGTAACAAGGTAAAACGTTTAACTTGATGAAAATTCTCTATGTTTTTTTGCAGTTCTTTTAAACGAGCTTCAAAAAGCGCCACAATATTAGAGTCTTTCAGTAACTCAAGACGATCACGATATTTTAAGTTAATCGAATGCGCATATTCTTCTAGGCTGTCATAACACGGCACTATCAGTGCAGAAACAAACTTACGTGTATCGGCAATGACGGCAATATGCTCAATAAATTTGTCTTGGCCTAACACCCCTTCAATCATTTGAGGTGCGATATACTTACCGTTAGACGTTTTCATTAAGTCTTTTAGCCTATCCGTAATATATAAATTGCCTTGCTCGTCTATTTTCCCTGCATCACCCGTTTTTAACCAGCCATCAGAGGTAAACGTATCTAAGGTTTCATTTGGGCGATTGTAGTAACCTTTCATCACAACAGGGCCCTTTACTTGGATTTCATCATCTTTACCAATACGTACTTCAACCGAAGATAATGGTGTACCAATCGAACCTAGAGGATATTTGCCCTCTTCCCAACATGAAACCGTCGCGCAGGTTTCTGACATACCATAGCCGTATTTAATATCCACGCCTGCGGATAAGAAAAAGGCAATAACATCATCATCTAAACGCGCCCCAGCGGCTGGCATAAAACGAATACGCCCACCTAACCCCTCGCGAATTTTACTTAAAACCAGCTTATCCGCTAATGGAAAGATAGCGCGATTGATTAATGATGGTACGCCGCCTTTTGACAACGCTTTCACACGATGCTTACCAAGGGAGATAGCCATCTTAAACAGCATTCTACGTGCCCACGGTGCTTTTGATACCTTACCTTGCACTGCACTATAAACTTTTTCATAGAAACGCGGCACAGCACACATCACGGTAGGTTTTACATCTGCCAGTGCTTCTCGCACTAAGTTGGTGTCCGTTAAATAAACATTAAGCGCCCCTACGTGCATAACATAGAAACTCCAAGCACGTTCAAAGACATGAGAAAGGGGTAAAAAGCTTAACGAAATATCCTCTTCCGTTAGTTGTAATCGCTCATCATGCAGGTACAACTGAGCGGCCATGTTGTAATAATCCAACATTACGCCTTTTGGCTCACCTGTAGTGCCTGATGTATAGATAATCGTAAATAAATCACTGAGATTATGGGCTGCAATGCGTGCATCCAGCTCCATTTGATATTCAGGCTGAGCTTGTGCCATAAAAGTCGATAAATGCAAGGTTGCCACTGAGTTATCAATCAGTTCAACTTCCTCATCTATAACGACAATCATTTTTAATTGGGGGCAAAGCGCAGGTAATTTGCACGCAATGTCATATTGCGTTTGTTCACCGACAAACAACACCTTAATGTTGGCATCGTTAATGATATAAGCGGCTTGTTCAACACTGCTGGTCGCATAAAGTGGAACCGTCACCGCTCTGATCTGTAATGATGCTAAGTCAATCAGTGACCAATCCATGCTGTTATGGGCAAATAACCCAATATTTTCTTGTGTTGAGACTTCTAATGCTAAAAGGTGACGAGAGATCGCAGACGTGCGTTCACCCACCTCATTCCATGTTAATGAGCTTTGCTGCCCATTATTCCATTGACTGAAAGCTATCCGACTCGCTGATTCGTTCGCATTGATTCTGCTACGTAAGCGATTTACTAAATGGTATGGATATAGATTTTCAGTAATCAAAGTTAATTCCCTATAGGTCATTATTGATATAAGTCACTCGGTATCTTCACAAGAACTTAACCGTTTCACTATTTTCAGCTTACAAGTGTTAGCTGAATATCGGCAGTGTATCGACTAATAACGTAGGAGGAAAGTTTTTATATGTAAATTTTCTGCAAATGTTATGTTCGCTGCAAAACTCACCGTTGCTCTCGCTATGATGAGTGATTTAACTTGCCTTAGTGCTCTGAATGTTGTGGTTCAGAGCACGACAACAAATTTATATTAAGGAGTGAGACTAAGCCGCAACCGCTTGATCGAGCAATTCTGCGATCATCTGGCTAAATTGTGATTTCATCCATTGATGGCCTTTATCCCTAGCAGTCGATTCATGCCATGTTAGATAACAAGGACGGGTATCATTTTCTAAAGGTAACGGCAACATGCGTAGTTTTAACTGCCCTGAATAATGTTCAACAAGCCATTTCGGCGCAATAGCGACTAAGTCAGTTTGTGCAACAATATTCAATACACTGCTTAGATCTGTTCCCTTATAGTTAATCGTATGAGATAACTCAGTGTTATTGTAATACGGTGTGCTAAATGACCCTATATTATCCATTGACATAATTGCATGTTTCTCGCTCATTAATTCAGTTTCTGAAATTGAATTAACAATACGTGGATGGTTATTTGCGGCAACTAAAACTAATTCATCATTAAATAAAACCTGATGTTGGTATTCGGGTTTTTCGAATTGGTTATACCCAATAAAGAAATCTATTTCCTGATATTTTAATTGATGTGCAATGTTATTATCCAAAAATGAATGAATAAATACATTAATATTAGGTGAGGCCATTTTAAACTTCGCCACGATCATCGCAGCTAAACGAATATCTAGAGGAGAACAGATTGATAAATTAAATACGCGATCGCTATCTTGCGGGTCAAAACCCGCCCCTGGTAACTCATTATGCACTAATTGCAACGCCTGTCTTACTGGCCCAAATAGCTGTTTCGCCCGCGAAGTCGGCTGAATTCCACGACCGTAACGCACAAATAATTCGTCGTTAAACATTGATTTTAAACGCGAAACAGCATTACTCACCGCCGGTTGAGACATGCCCAACACTTGAGCGGCTTTAGTGACATTTTGCATCTGCATAACCACATCAAAAACTGTTAACAAATTTAAATCAACATTACGTAGGTGAATATCGCTGCTTTCTTTTTTACCTGTTGAAATCGTATCAAAATCAGTCATTTTTTACTCCACTAAATATATTTATCATTTTTCATTAACGAAAAGACGTATTCACCTTAAAAACACCGACGAATATATAAACTCGCTAAATATTATTTCTGAAACAACTTATAGATAGTAAGCTATTTCGCTTTCCCTGCATTTATTAAAACGACGTTTCTATTACTTTACTCATTAATTATGATTCACAGAATAGATATCATTATAAAACGCAAATATTCACCAAAGTAATGAGTGATATTTTTATATTAAAATCACAATTACTCTCAGTAAAAATAATAAAGCAATTTCCCGAAGAAATCATAATAAATCGCATTTGGATTCTGTAAATATTCTCATTATCAGATTAATTTTTACTTATTCATTTATTAGATAACTAAGTTAATCAATAGCCATTGATGTTAGTGATTAATTTTACGGGTTTTATCTTTTCTGGAAATTCTTGAATTAAAAAAAACAAAAGATAATGATAAAACAATAACTTACATAAATAAAAGCATCGAAAAAATTCACCAGAAGAATTTTACCCTGAATTTTCAATTCAAATATAGGCAAAAACATCACTGAAATTAGCAAAAACAGTCACATTCCCTAACTCAACTCCATAATTCACAATTGGTAAAAAACAGTCAGAAATCCATCATTGACATTAACTTTAAGATCACGTATCTATAAATACAGTTGATTTAGAAACCTATGAGAGACAGTTTAAATGACATTTTCTATCCGCCTACTAAGCCTACTACTACTCGCATTAAATTTGCGCGGTATGCTTATGGACGGAAAATAGAAATACACTGTCCACAAACATTAAGAACCCGCGCAACCCGCGGGTTTTTTTATGCCTGCGGCTTTGGAAGAACATAAAACTCAATTTATTAAAACAAAATTCGATATGAGGAATACAATATGAGCAACCAAGTCATTATTTTCGATACCACATTACGTGATGGCGAGCAGGCATTGCAGGCCAGTTTATCAGTCAAAGAAAAATTACAAATCGCTTTTGCGTTAGAACGTTTAGGTGTTGATATTATTGAGGCAGGTTTCCCTGTTTCCTCCCCTGGTGACTTTGAATCTGTGCAAACTATCGCACGTGAAATTAAAAATAGCCGCATCTGCGCATTGGCACGTTGTGTCGAAAATGATATCGACGTTGCAGCAGAGTCATTAAAAGTCGCTGAAGCTTTTCGTATCCATATCTTTTTAGCCACCTCCAATTTGCATATGGAGAAAAAATTAAATAAATCGTTTGATGGCGTAATGGATATGGCAATCAATTCAATCAAACGTGCCCGTCGTTACACCGATGATGTTGAGTTTTCTTGCGAAGATGCGGGCCGTACTGACCCAGATAATTTATGCCGTATCGTTGAGACTGCAATTAATGCAGGGGCAACAACCATTAATATCCCTGATACTGTTGGTTACACCACTCCTTATCAATTTGGCGGGATCATTACCGATTTATATAACCGCGTTCCAAATATTGATAAAGCGATTATTTCTGTCCACTGCCACGATGACTTAGGCATGTCAGTTGCCAACTCCATCAGTGCTGTACAAGCGGGTGCACGCCAAGTGGAAGGGACAATCAACGGATTAGGTGAGCGCGCAGGGAATACCGCCTTAGAAGAAGTCATCATGGCGATTAAATTGCGCGAGCAAATGTTAAATGTCCATACCAATATTAATCACAAAGAAATTTACCGTACCAGCCAATTAGTTAGCCAATTATGCAATACCCCAATTCCAGCCAATAAAGCCGTGGTGGGTAGCAATGCATTCTCCCACTCTTCCGGTATTCACCAAGACGGCGTGTTAAAAAACCGCGAAACTTACGAAATCATGACCCCTGAGTCGATTGGTTTAAAAGCAGAAAAATTAAATTTAACCTCGCGTTCTGGTCGCGCTGCCGTGAAACACCGTATGGAAGAAATGGGCTATCACGAAGGCAAAGACTTCAAATTGGACGAATTGTATACCGCATTTTTGAATTTAGCGGACAAAAAAGGTCAAGTGTTTGATTATGATTTAGAAGCCTTGGCTTTCTTTACTAAGCAACAAGATGAAACCGACCACTTTGTGATGGATTATTTCAGCACACAATCTGGTTCAAGCATTGTGGCAACCGCGACAGTCAAAATGCAGTGCGGTGATAAAGTGAAATCGGAAGCTGCAACGGGCAATGGCCCTGTTGATGCTATCTACCAAGCCTTTAGCAACATTACCAATTACCCAATGAAATTAGTTTCTTACCAGTTATCTGCCAAAGGCCATGGCGAAAACGCATTAGGCCAAGTAGATATCGTGGTGGAATGCCATAACCGTAAGTTCCACGGTATGGGCTTAGCGACAGACATCGTTGAATCCTCAGCAAAAGCGATGGTTCACGTGTTAAACAGCATTTGGCGTTCTGAACAAGTCGAAATCGAAAAACAAAAAATAAACCAAGAATCACAATCAAACACAAAGGAAGCAGTGTAACCATGTCTAGTTATCAAATTGCCGTATTACCGGGAGATGGCATCGGTCCAGAAGTAATGGCACAAGCACATAAAGTGTTGGATGCAATAAGCAAACGCTTTGCCATTACGATTAATACTAAAGAATACGATGTTGGCGGTGCGGCCATCGATAATCACGGCGAGCCACTGCCGCAAGCGACAATAAAAGGTTGTGAAGAAGCCGACGCGGTATTGTTCGGTTCAGTTGGCGGTCCAAAATGGGAACATTTGCCACCAGACAGCCAACCTGAGCGTGGTGCCTTATTACCATTACGTAAGCATTTTAAATTATTCAGTAATTTACGGCCTGCACGTTTATACCAAGCCTTAGAGGCATTTTGCCCATTACGTGCAGACATTGCTGCGCAAGGCTTTGATATTCTGTGTGTTCGTGAGTTAACTGGCGGTATTTATTTCGGCCAACCGAAAGGACGCAAAGGCGAAGGCAGTGAAGAATACGCCTTTGATACGGAAGTGTATCACCGTTACGAAATCGAGCGCATTGCACGCATCGCGTTTGAATCTGCCCGTAAACGTACCCATAAAGTGACGTCAATCGATAAAGCGAACGTCTTACAAAGCTCTGTATTATGGCGCGAAGTTGTGAATCAAATCGCTAAAGAATATCCCGATGTTGAAGTTAATCATATGTATATCGATAACGCCGCGATGCAAATGATCAAAGCGCCTTCTCAGTTTGATGTGGTTTTATGCTCCAACTTATTCGGTGACATTATTTCCGATGAGTGCGCGATGATCACCGGTTCAATGGGCATGTTGCCTTCGGCGAGCTTAAATGCAGATGGTTTTGGCTTATATGAACCTGCGGGCGGCTCTGCACCGGATATCGCGGGTAAAAATATTGCGAACCCAATCGCACAAATTTTATCGGCATCAATGTTATTACGCTTTAGCTTGGACCAAACTGATGCCGCAGATGCGATTGAACGCGCGGTAAATAAAGCGTTAGAAGATGGTCACAGAACATCCGATTTAGCGGGTGCAGGCAAATCAATCAGTACCAGTGAAATGGGCGATATTATTGCTCGTTATATTGCACAAGGGGTTTAATCATGGCCAAGACTTTATATCAAAAATTATATGATGCTCACGTCGTGCGTGAAGTCGAAAATGAAATCCCTTTGATTTATATCGACCGCCATTTGGTGCACGAAGTGACTTCACCACAAGCGTTTGATGGATTAAGAACTAAAAACCGCCCATTGCACCAACCCAGCAAAACCTTTGCAACGATGGACCACAACGTATCCACGCAAACCAAAGATATCAATGCTTGCGGTGATATGGCACGTATTCAAATGCAAGAGTTGATGAAAAACTGCGAAGAGTTTGGCGTCACTCTGTATGACTTGAACCACCCATACCAAGGGATTGTTCACGTCATGGGCCCAGAGCAAGGGATCACTTTACCGGGCATGACAATTGTGTGTGGGGACTCACATACCGCGACCCACGGTGCTTTCGGTGCGTTAGCGTTTGGTATCGGGACATCCGAAGTTGAGCATGTCATGGCGACGCAAACGCTGAAACAAGCGCGTGCAAAAACCATGAAAATTGAAGTGGTTGGTAAGGCACCTGCGGGCATTACGGCAAAAGATATTGTTTTGGCTATCATTGGTACCACTGGCAGTGCAGGCGGTACGGGCTATATCGTCGAATTCTGCGGTGAAGCCATTGAAAACCTGAGCATGGAAGGCCGTATGACCGTGTGTAACATGGCCATCGAGTTGGGCGCAAAAGCGGGTATTATCGCCCCAGATGAGACCACCTTTAATTACATGAAAGGCCGCCAATTTGCACCAAAAGGCCAACAATGGGATGACGCCGTTACTTATTGGAAAACGTTGAAAACGGATGACGATGCCAAATTCGATAAAATCATCACCATTCAAGCAAGCAGTATTGCGCCACAAGTGACTTGGGGAACTAACCCGGGGCAAGTGATTGCAATCAACCAACCGATCCCTGCACCAGAATCTTTTGCGGATCCCGTTGAGCGCGCTTCTGCTGAAAAAGCGTTAGCTTATATGGGATTAGAGTCAGGCATTAAGTTATCTGATGTTAAAATCGACAAAGTGTTTATCGGCTCATGCACGAACTCACGTATTGAAGATTTACGTGCCGCCGCGGCGATTGCCAAAGGTAAAAAAGTGGCAAATGGCGTACAAGCTATCGTGGTTCCGGGTTCAGGCCCTGTCAAAGCCCAAGCAGAGCAAGAAGGTTTGGATAAAATCTTTATTGATGCTGGCTTTGAATGGCGTTTACCGGGTTGTTCGATGTGTTTAGCGATGAACAATGACCGTTTAAACCCGGGCGAGCGCTGCGCATCTACCAGTAACCGTAACTTTGAAGGCCGCCAAGGCCGCGCAGGTCGCACCCACTTAGTCAGCCCAGCCATGGCAGCCGCAGCGGCGATTAATGGCCATTTTGCTGACGTTCGCGATATTCAGATTTAAAGGAGAGAAAAATGGAAAAGTTAATCACCCATGTGGGCATTGTTGCTCCTTTAGACGCCGCGAATGTGGACACTGACGCCATTATTCCAAAGCAATTTTTGCAGAAAGTGACTCGCACAGGCTTTGGTCAGCATTTATTCAATGACTGGCGTTTTTTAGATGAACATGGCCAGCAACCTAACCCTGACTTCGTGCTGAACAAGCCGGCTTTCAAAGGGGCAAGTATCTTATTAGCTCGTGAAAACTTTGGCTGCGGCTCATCCCGTGAGCATGCGCCATGGGCATTGACGGATTTTGGCATTCAAGTGGTTATCGCCCCAAGTTTCGCTGATATTTTTTACGGTAACTCATTCAATAACCAGCTGTTACCTATCAAATTAAGCGAGCAAGAAGTGGATGAAATGTTTAACTACGTTAACAGCCACGAAGGTTGCCAATTCACTGTTGATTTAGAAGCTCAAACGGTCACCGCTGGCGATAAAACCTATCATTTTGAGATTGATAGCTTCCGCCGCCATTGTATGATGAATGGGTTAGATAGCATTGGCCTGACGTTACAACACGTCGACCAAATTAAGGGTTATGAGCAGCAGATCCCGACCTTTATGAACTAAGATACTCGTCATATTTCACATGGCGTGGGTGTTAGCATCGCTCCACTACACGCTGTGTGAACTCTTTAGACTATCCCCATTTTCAAATTTTCACGCTCTCAAATGCGGAACTCTTCCTTCTTTACACTTTTCCCCCTCAAAGATCACTTCCCCATTAGTTTCTTCCTGTATAATTATTTAAACGAAATGCCACAATTAACGATTAACGATTAACGATTAACGATTTTTTCTAAATAGTTCGCGTTATGGCAAGGCGGCAAGAGAAGATATCCCTAGGAGCATACATCAGTATGTGACTAGGGTATTCGAGCGAAGCCAACACAGCCATAACGTGAAATATGACGAAAAAATAAAAAAAAGCCGGTAAAAACCGGCTTGGTGACAGACACCACTACTCTAAATGGGGGAGTCGGCCTGCAATTGCACGCCAAACGAGCTACTTACTGCCACCTATTATCCGCGGATATTAGGAAATTAAAATTGATGCAATTTTTGCCGGAGTTCCTCTTTTATGTCCAATACACGCTTACAAACACAATTCGTTCGCCTCTGGCAGCATTTCCAAGGGCAAAACAGTGAAACTACTTTGCAGGATATTGCCGACACCTTATTTTGCTCTCGCCGCCATGTACGAACATTATTAAATAATATGCAGGGCCATGGTTGGCTCAGTTGGCAAGCCGAAGCAGGTCGTGGCAAGCGCTCTACTCTTATTTTCCACGTGAATGGTTTAGAACTTCAACAAGCCCAAGCTGAGCAATTACTCAAAGAAGAGAGCATCGAAAAACTTGTCGCGTTGGTGGGTGACAAAGAAACCATTCGGCAAATGGTGCTTTCTGAACTAGAACGCAGTTACCGGCAAGGGAAAAACCTATTACGCATCATTTATTACCGTGATTTCCCCAATTTATTGCCCGGTGCGCCCATGCGCCGCTCTGAAATTCATTTGATGAGCCAAATTTTTAATGGCTTAACCCATATAAATGAGGAAAAAGGGGAAGTCGAAGATGGGCTGGCTCACCACTGGCAAGCTATCAGTGACACACATTGGCGCTTTTATTTGCGCCCTGCTATTTATTTCCACCACGGGCGGGAAATGCTTGCAGAAGATATTATTCACTCTTTACTGCGTTTAAAACAGTGTTGGCCGTTATTTTCCCATATTCAGTCCGTCAGCACACCACAGCCTTATGTCATTGATATTCAATTAAATCAGCCTGATAAACAGCTACCTTGGTTGTTAGGCAGCCACCATGCGGCTATTTTGCCTAAAGAGTGGAAAAGCCTAGACAACTTTAGCCGTTGCCCTATTGGTACAGGCCCTTATCAAGTTGACAAAAATTTGCCACAAAAGCTCACCATTACAGCCTTTGACCGCTACTTTGGTTATCGCGCTCTGTTGGATGAAGTGACGATTTGGGTGGTGCCAGAGCTTTCAGAACAAATGGTGTGCACCACGTTAAAAATGGATGGCGACAAGCACCATAATGATTCGTTAGAAAGCCGCATGGAGGAAGGTTGCTATTTTTTACTAATGGATCAACGTTCTGAGCTATCCCAGCGGGAAGATGTGCGTAAATGGTTATGCAGCTTTCTCACACCCGTGAATTTACTTGCCCATTGTGAGCCATTCTATCAACGCCACTGGGCCCCAGCTTATGGCCTATTGCTGCACTGGCACCACAGTAAAATGCTCACGCTATTTCCTAAACCAGAAGACCTCACCGAACTCACCGTGACGTTTTACCATAATCATCATGAATTCTACGCAATCAGCCAAATTATGAAGCGCGTTTTGCATCAGCAAGGGGTTGAGTTGAAGATTAATATCATTGGTTATGATGATTGGTTTAACGGTAATTCTCAAAGTGATATTTGGTTAGCAACGGCCAACTTCTTTAAGCCCCTTGAGTTTTCCATTTTCGCCACGTTGTACGAAATGCCCCTCTTACGCCAATGTCTTGGTGATAACCTTGATACTCAATTAAGCCAATGGCGAAATAACGCTTTCGACGTAGAAGCGTGGTGTGAAAGCTTAATTGACTCGCAAATTTTCCATCCGATATTTCATCACTGGTTAGAGTTGCAAGGCCAGCGCACCATGCGCGGTGTCCGAATGAATACCTTCGGTTGGTTTGATTTTAAATCCGCATGGTTTAAGCCATCTGAGGATAACCCATCTAATTAGTGATAGTTATAAACAGCCAAAGTGAATAATAAGGATGTTATTCACTTTTTCTGTGGATATCTATGTGAACAACCCTATAGCAATCAGGGTATATCCCCAGAACGGGTTTTTATCAAAAATAATTAAAATCTAATAAACTTTGATAAATCAAAGAAATAAAGCCAAAAAAAACACGTTATCCACTGGTCAATTTTTTCGCTAAAAAGCTTAGGACTTCAACTGAACAAATATCAAACAACGTCGTATTTATCCACAACTAATGTGTTTAACTTACTCACTTTTTGTGATGAACGTCATAAAACCTCATTAGTCAAGGCTGTAAATACACACAGTAATCACTGTTTTACACAGTTATCCAGAAAACCTGTGGATAACCTAGTGCATGATCCTGTGATTATCTTGGGATGAACGTGAATAACCCTAAAACCAACATTGAAGAACAGGGAATAAAAAATATTAAACAGTTAAATATCATGCAGTTAAAAATCATCATGAAAAAGTGTTATACTCTCTTCGTTATGTGAATTATTTTTGATTGTTTTTTATACACTTAATTTTCAGAGCATTATGTCATTTACACCACCACGACCACCGGATAACGAAGCTACCTTAATGAGTCGGGCTCAAGCGCTTGCCGGCTATACTTTGGGTGATCTCGCCCAAATTGCAGGTATCCCTATCCCCCCTGATCTAAAGCGTGATAAAGGCTGGGTGGGCATGTTACTCGAGTATTATTTAGGAGCGAGCGCAGGCAGTAAGGCGGAGCAAGATTTTGCCCACATTGGTATTGAGCTAAAAACGATCCCCATCGACCGCCATGGCGTGCCACTGGAAACCACCTTTGTCTCCGTCGCGCCCCTCACGGGAAATAGCGGTTTAACGTGGGAAAATAGCCATGTGCGCCGTAAGCTATCGCGAATATTGTGGTTTCCAATTGAAGGTGAACGCCAAATTCCCTTAGCGGAACGTCGGGTCGCTAACCCATTAATTTGGAGCCCGTCCCCCCTTGAGGAACAATTACTGCGGCAAGATTGGGAAGAGTTAATGGATTTGATTGTGCTCGGCAAAGTGGAAACCATTACAGCGCGCCACGGGCAAGTTTTGCAAATTCGCCCTAAAGCGGCAAACAATAAAGCCCTAACAGAAGCCATTGGTGAGTTCGGCCAACCGATTATGACGCTGCCCCGCGGCTTTTACCTTAAAAAAGACTTTACCGCCCCTTTGCTAGCGCGGCATTTTAATCTCGCTTAATCAACAAGGTGTCGCCTGTACCAAGCAGACGATAAACATTTATCACTGTTTTATTGTAGAAGGTACACAGATGTTTGAGTGGATACTCGACCCCAATGCTTGGATGGCTCTTGCCACCCTAACTATTTTAGAAATCGTTTTAGGCATCGATAACATTATTTTCTTGAGTATCGTGGTGAGCAAACTCCCTGCCCATCAACAAAATAGTGCCAGACGCACAGGGCTCATTGCGGCGATGGTCATGCGCCTTGCCTTATTGGCCTCAATCGCGTGGTTATCGCGCCTGACAACCCCGTTGTTCACCGTTGCAGACCATGTTGTTTCCGCTCGCGATATCATCTTATGTGCAGGCGGAATTTTCTTGATATGGAAAGCCAGCCAAGAGATTTTTGAAACCATTGAAGGGGAAGACGAAAGCAACCTTGCGCAGCGGCAAGTGCATTCGTTTTGGGGTGCCATTGTGCAAATTGCCCTGTTAGATATTATTTTTAGCCTCGATTCCGTCATCACCGCCGTTGGGCTTTCTGACCACCTGTTTATTATGATGGCTGCAGTGATTATTGCAGTGCTTATCATGATGTTAGCCGCAAAAAGTATCGGGGATTTTGTTGAGCGCTATCCCTCCGTCAAAATACTTGCACTCTCTTTCTTAATTTTAGTGGGCTTTACACTGATACTCGAAAGCGTACAAGTCCATGTCGCTAAAGGGTATATCTACTTTGCCATGTTCTTTTCCATGGCCGTTCAAATGCTCAACATTCTGCGCAGCAAAAAATGGAAGATGAAACACAAAGTCGACTAATTACCTGATTCAAGTGCTTGCTTTGCCGCTAAGATAGCCCCTTCAACGGCTTTCTTAGCTTGCGGGCTGTTTTTCCAGCAACTTGACCCCGTGAGTGCAGCACCTGAAATTAAAATTTCATCATAAGAAGCTTCACTTAACTGAGCCAATGATGAAAACCCCATCTGTTCTAAACGGCTGATCACCATCGGCCCTACGCCTTTAACTGCTAATAAAACCTGTTTTTCTGACTCTGAAAATGCCATTTGAGCTCCTTTTCGCTAATTATTAAGCTAATATTTTGCAATTTACCTCTTTAATACTTTAAAATTGCAATTATAACAATGCCAGTTTGAATAATAATTAACTGACCTATCTTATCACCCAGTCTGTGCCTGTTTTAGGAATTTACCATGTACAATGCGCCGTTGATTAACCCTCGCCAACATATCATGACACTACCGGATGGTCGTCAACTTTGCTGGTTTGAATCAGGGCCAAAGACGGGCTTCCCTGTCGTTTTCTGTACTGGTGCAGGCATGAGTGGCAACCTCGGCTTTGGCTTAGATTTGCTGGAAAAATACAATATTCGTTTGATCGTGCCAGAACGTGCAGGGCTTGGCGACTCTACTTTTCACGCCCACAAATCATTAAAAAGCGTTGCATTCGATATTCAAGCGTTACTTGATAACTTAGCGATTAAACAGTTTTCAGTGCTGGGCTTTTCACAAGGCGGTGTGTTCGCGATGGCGGTTGCTCATTATTGCCAGCCTGTTTCTCTGTCTATTGTGTCTGGGCAAGACCAATTCGAACACCCTGCCACGCGCGCCAAATTAACGGCTGACGTGGTGAATATGCAGGAACAAGCTCTGAATACACCAGAAAGCTTATCCGACTGGTTACAGAAAAATGTCACTGGCGAATGGCTATTGGCGTTTATCCTCAATTGCAGTGCCGAAATCGACCAACAGCTCTACAATGAAGAACACTTTTTAGAAGCCTACACCGATTGTATGTGCCGTGCGTTTTCTCAAGGCAATCAAGGTTATGTGCAAGATTTATTGCTTTCCTTGCAAAACTGGGGATTCACCCCTGAAGACATCACCTGCCCAACCGCCTTATGGTATGGCGAGTTAGATATGAGCACCGTGCACTCCCCTGATTTTGGGGATGTTTTGGCAGATCGTTTTTTCAACTGCAACCACCATTTATACACACAAGAAGGCGGTTCTTTGCTTTGGACGCAAGCCGACGCTATTTTAACTGACCTGCATAGCCACGCCGCATAAGATAAAAAGCCGCGGTGAATAATTCACAGCGGCTATTGCTTTCATTCTGGTATCACTACGCTGTATTAACGGTAAACGATCCCGCCATCCGTCAGAATAGATTGACCGGTAATATAGTCAGAGTCATCGCTTGCTAAGAACGCCACTAAACCCGCGACATCATCAGGGGTTTGAGCACGGCCTAATGCGATACCTTCAACGTATTTTTTGTAAGTCTCACCTTTTGGCGCGCCCGTAATTTCAGCAAAGCGCTCATCAATTTCCACCCACATATCTGTCCCAACAATACCTGGGCAATATGAATTGACGGTGATACCTGAGCTTGCATACTCTTTTGCCGCCGCTTGTGTTAAGGCACGTACCGCAAATTTTGTCGCGGAATACACACCTAACATAGCGAAACCGTCATGGCCTGCAATGGAAGAGGCATTGATGATTTTCCCTTTGTGCTTACGCTCTTGGAATTTCTCACTGGCAGCTTGAATGCCCCACATGGTGCCATCCACGTTGATTTTGAAGATTAAATCCATATCTTCTTGGCGAACATCAGCGATTGGCTTAACTTGCGCAATCCCTGCGTTGTTGATCATCACATCAAAACCACCTAGCTCAGCTTCTGCATGAGCAACTGCGGCAAACACTTGGTCACGTTGGCTGATATCCGCAGCAAATGTTGTCACTTTACGGCCTAATGCTTCAATTTCTTTTGCCACATCTTGCAGTTTGTCTTTTTTCAAATCGACCAGTGCAATATCTGCGCCTTCTTTTGCTAAACGCAGTGCAATACCGCGACCAATTCCCTGTGCCGCTCCGGTCACTAAAATAACTTTGTTATTTAAAGCCATACTGTTCTCCTACTTATTTATAGCCAAAATGACTAGTCCACCATAGTCTATAAGTTAACAATAATAACAATAAGTTACAAAGAAATGATTTTAATCTACCATTTGGAACTTATAAAAAACATTTCACTATCGGATAGCGTTATTTATTTTACTCACCAACGAAAAGTACACGAATTCGTAAATTAACAGGCATTCGTTAATAAAAATCATTCTCAAATGAGTAAACAAAAAATGCGAAAGTGACACGCTATGAGTAAAAAGTGAGTAAGGAAAAACACTCACCCTCCTTCCATCTAAATTGTGTTTATTTGCCCTCTTAATTAGCTATTCAGCTTACACCCTTAATAAGAGTAAATTTATTTATCAATTACACATTAAACGCATTGAAACTTAATGTTACAAATTAATTGTTTTAATAGAACGTTTTACATGAACCATTAAAATAAAATTTCAAGTCATTGATAAAAATCGATTTATTTAAAAAAAGAATAGTTCCAATTAAAAATAACTCAAATTTTGGCAAATCAACATATTAACTTAAGTGCTAATCAGCTCCTTGCCTTCAAGGCGAGTCATTTAGCTAACGTTGTGCTGCCTAGAAAAGTCTTTTTGGATTGATTGAGAAAGGAAATTGTAGCTACGGTTTTTCTGCTTAAAAAAAACAGAACCTGCTTAACGCAGGTTCTGTTGCTTTAATCAGGCCTAATTTATTTTTTAGACGCTTGAATATACAGCATTTCTAAAGCAATTGATGCCGCGGCTAATGCCGTGATTTCAGATTGGTCATAAGCGGGAGCCACTTCCACTAAATCCATCCCAACGATATTTAGTGGCTGTAAACCACGCAGTAGTTTTAGTGCGCGATCTGACGTTAAACCACCAACAACGGGTGTCCCTGTACCCGGTGCAAACGCAGGGTCAAGGCAGTCGATATCGAAAGTGAGATATACTGGCATGTCACCCACGATCTCTTTAATTTGCGCAACCATCTCATCCACACCGCGGTCATTCACTTGCCCTGCATCGAGTACAGTGAAACCGTTGTCGCTATCGTGCTCAGTACGGATACCAATTTGCACTGAACGAGTTGGGTCAATCAAACCTTCTTTTGGTGCATGATAGAACATGGTGCCGTGGTCATACTGGCTACCGTTACCGTAAGTGTCAGTATGAGCATCAAAATGCACTAACGCCATTTTGCCGAAGTGTTTAGCATGCGCACGCAGCAGTGGCAGTGTGACAAAGTGGTCACCCCCAAAGGTTAAGCAGCGTTTGCCTGACTCTAACAATTTTTCCGTGTGCGCTTGGAGTTTGTCGCACATATCTTGCGCGTCGCCGAACGCAAACACCACATCACCGCAATCCACCACATTTAAGCGTTCGGTCAGTTTGAAGTTCCACGGCCAGCGGTGGCTTTCCCATGCAAGGTTGGTCGACACTTGGCGAATTGCGGCAGGCCCGTGACGGCTGCCTGCACGGCCTGAGGTTGCCATATCAAATGGCACACCTGTAATAACCCACTCCGCATCTGAGCTATATGGTTGAAAATTCAATGGGAAACGTAAAAAACCAAATGCGTTAGAAACCAGTGAATTATCAACTTGATTACCTAATGTACTATTAATCATTTTTATTCCTCAAAATAGACCCGCTCATTAGCAAGCCCTTTTAATATTTGGTTCAAACCATGTTTTGGCATGAATTTACTATCTGCAATACACTAAACTAATGTGCCAATACGCTAAACCAATGCGCTAAATAGTTCGTGTTGTGGCTAGGCGGCAAGTAAGGATATCTCGGGGAGCATACATGAGTATGTGACCCGAGTAGCCGAGCGTAGCCAACACCGCCACAATGCGAAATATGACGCGCATTTATTCGTCTTCGAGATAGGTATAACCATACAACCCATTTTCGAATTCTGCCACAAAGTCTTTTTGCAGCTGCTCGCTCAGACCTGTACCTTTCACTTGCTCCGTAAAACTTTCAAGCAGGACTTCTGGTACCAGTTTGACGTATTGCAGCATGTCGGCCACTGAGTCGCCCTCTTCACTTTGCAGGTAGCGAATATTGCCTTGGCTATCGACCCATACATCAATTGCGGCGGTATCACCGAACAGATTGTGCATGTTGCCTAAGATTTCCTGATACGCCCCTATCATAAAGAAACCAATCATTGGCGGGTTTTCTGGGTCATAAGCTGGCATTGGCATGGTGGTTTCTACGCCATCGCCGTCAACATAATGGTCGATTATGCCATCGGAGTCACAGGTGATGTCTAATAGCACCGCACGGCGATCTAACGGTTTATCTAAGCCCTCAATCGGTAACACAGGGAAAACTTGGTCAATCCCCCATGAATCTGGCAGAGATTGGAATAACGAGAAATTCACATAAAACTTATCTGCCATGCGCTCTTGCAGCTCGTCGATGATTGGACGGTGAGCACGGTTGCTTGGGTCTAGGTCTTGCTGAATGCGACGGCAGATATTCAGGTATAACTCTTCTGCCCATGCACGTTGAGTTAAATCAAGCACCCCGTGAGCATACTGAGTATGGGCTTCTTGTAAGTCGAACTGGCTATCATGTAACCATTCACGCAGGGAACGGCTGTTGCCCTGATGCTGCATGGATTCCCACGTTTCCCACAGTGATACCAGTGAGCGTGGCGCGTCTTCATCGGGTGGCGATGTTTTGGTAAATTCGTTACGCTCAACACCAATAACATTGGAAACCAATACGGTATGGTGCGCTGTCAATGCACGGCCTGATTCCGTGATGACGGTTGGGTGCGGAAGGTCAAACTCTTCACAGGCATCGCCAATCGCCCAAATCACGTTATTTGCGTATTCGTTCAAGCCATAGTTAACTGAACAATCGGACTGCGAACGCGTCCCTTCATAGTCAACGCCTAAACCGCCACCTACGTCAAAGCATTGAATATTGACGCCTAAACGGTGCAATTCCACATAAAAACGAGCTGATTCACGGACACCTGTGGCGATATCACGAATATTGGCCATTTGTGAGCCTAAATGGAAATGCAGTAATTGCAGGCTATCTAAACGATTTGCATTACGTAAAATTTCCACCAATTGCAGAACCTGCGTTGCCGCCAAACCAAATTTTGATTTTTCGCCACCACTGGCTTGCCATTTGCCTGAACCTTGAGATGCTAAACGGGCGCGCACACCTAAACGTGGCGTCACGTTCAAGCTTTCGGCTTCTTTTAATACCATCTCAATTTCAGACATTTTCTCGATCACAAGGTAAACCTTGTGACCCAGTTTTTCCCCGATCAATGCTAAGCGGATATATTCACGGTCTTTATAACCATTACACACGATCACGGTTTGTGTTTTACCCGCATTCGCTAATACCGCCATAAGTTCTGCTTTCGAACCCGCTTCAAGCCCTAATGGCTCTCCGGAGTTGACTAATGACTCAATGACACGGCGCTGTTGATTAACTTTAATTGGGTATACCAAAAAGTAATCGCCTTTATAGCCATAAGATTCACGAGCACGTCTAAACGCCGCATTAATAGAGCGCAGACGGTGCTGTAAAATTTGAGGGAAACAGAACAACGCAGGTAAGCGCAGGTGCTCTTGCTCTTCTTTGACCTGATTAACCAATTCAGCTAAATCAACAAAAGTGTCAGGGTTTTCAGGGTTCGGGCAAACACAGACATTTCCGCGCTCATTCACCTGATAGTAACCACCGCCCCAATACGCAATGTTATAGGTCTGGCGCATTTTGCGTGCGATATTATCATTCATAATAAACTCCTGTATGGAGGGGTGAGTGGCGCGCTCTCATTCCTGATATATGTCAGTAAAGACATAGCACTGACAAGCAGTTATATCGGGGGAAACGGCAATACTCAGATTTTAATAAAAAGTGCTTAGAATTCTAAACAGTGACAATATACGACCTTAAGCTGACAAATTAATGACTCAGCCTCGAAGGTGTATTAAAGGTGTGACGGTAACTTCGTGATGAAGTAAAGAAAGACAGGAAAGTAAACGCCAAAGTCACGCGGCGATCCGCATATGACGGTTGGATACTGTTATTCAGTAGATTATGGATCATTCCCCATTAACCCCCAATATAACTGTTTAGCCCCTTCAGATTTCAATGTTGTAGCACTATTTTGGCAGGCTGACCTGTTGATTTAAGCTATATCACCTTGTGTTTTATTGAAATTCAAAAGTTTATAAACATTCCTGATAGATAGTAGGCGCTTTATTTTGACCTACTGGTATATAACGGGAAAAAACAACCATCCGTTACGGTCGCAGTTTATACATCTATTGGACTCAAAAAGCAAAAGCAAAATGCCGAAATTGCGATAAAATTTTGGCCGCTATTCATGAGAGCGGCTCAACATGCAAAAAAAGCTCATCGATGTACTGTTATTCATGCTGAATGATTTTTAAGTGAAGAACAGCCAGATAAAATAAACTGCCTTTTCCTCGGTGATTCAAAGCGATTTCGCTTAGTTTATGGTGTGTTATTAGGGGTTTTGCCTAGTGGGCGATAGTGAATTTGTGCCTCTATTCATTTTTTGTATAAATACAGGTAGAAATTTTTACTGCATGGGACTAAAATAGCCGTCTAGATGTTAAAACATCCAACTATAAATTCTGCGAATTCTTAAGGTATTAATCTCATGGCTACACATCTCTTTACTTCTGAGTCTGTATCAGAAGGGCATCCAGACAAAATTGCGGATCAAATCTCTGACGCAGTACTTGATGCTATTCTCGAACAAGACCCAAAAGCTCGCGTTGCCTGCGAAACCTACGTCAAAACAGGTATGGTAATGGTCGGGGGAGAAATCACCACCAGTGCTTGGGTTGATATTGAAGAAATCACACGCAAAACCGTTCGTGAAATTGGTTACACCAGTTCAGATATGGGCTTTGATGCCAATTCATGTGCTGTTTTAAGCGCAATTGGTAAGCAATCTCCTGATATCAATCAAGGTGTTGACCGTACAGATCCATCAGAACAAGGTGCGGGCGACCAAGGTCTGATGTTTGGCTATGCAACCAACGAAACTGACGTGCTGATGCCAGCACCGATTACTTATGCACACCGCTTAGTTCAGCGCCAAGCAGAAGTACGTAAAAATGGTACACTGCCATGGCTGCGTCCAGACGCGAAAAGCCAAGTCACCTTTAAATACGATAACAACAAAATTGTGGGTATCGATGCCGTTGTTTTATCGACCCAACATTCTGAAGATATCCAGCAAAAAGACCTGCATGAAGCGGTGATGGAAGAAATCATCAAACCCGTTCTGCCAGCTGAATGGTTATCAAAAGAAACCAAATACTTTATTAACCCAACAGGCCGTTTTGTGATCGGTGGGCCAATGGGTGACTGCGGCTTAACAGGTCGTAAAATTATCGTTGATACCTACGGCGGCATGGCTCGTCATGGTGGCGGTGCGTTTTCAGGTAAAGATCCATCAAAAGTTGACCGTTCTGCGGCTTATGCAGCGCGTTATGTGGCAAAAAATATTGTTGCTGCGGGCCTTGCTGATCGTTGTGAAATCCAAGTGTCTTACGCAATTGGTGTTGCTGAGCCAACCTCCATTATGGTGGAAACCTTTGGTACCGCAAAAGTTGACGAATCTCTGCTGATCCAACTCGTGCGTGAGTTCTTTGACTTACGTCCTTATGGTTTGATCAACATGCTTGACTTGCTACACCCTATTTATCAGCAAACTGCGTCTTACGGCCACTTTGGTCGTCCACAATTTCCGTGGGAAAAAACAGACAAAGCAGACGCTTTACGCGAAGCCGCTGGTCTGTAATCGCACTAAAAAATATGACACAAAAAAACCCATCATCATGATGGGTTTTTTATTGCTTGAAACCTAAATCCTATTAAATGACTTAGGATTTTTGGCTAAATTGGTAAACTGACATCCCTGCAATCATTGCCAGCGCAAAAATAATGCCTTGCGTGATCCCCAACCCTGTCAATAACAATGCAGGCCCTGGGCAAATCCCTGCTAACCCCCAGCCAAGGCCAAATAGCACGCTCCCTGTTACCAATTTCTTGTCTATTTTTTGATTGGTTGGGATTTGTAACGGGCAATTTAACACGCTCACACGGCGCTTTTTCACCCACGCATAAGACATTCCGCTGATGACCATTGCAACGGCCATCGTCACCAGTAACGAAGGATCCCAATTTCCTGTGATATCAAGGAAAGCTAAAATTTTGGCAGGATTTCCCATCCCTGCAAGCACTAGCCCTAAGCCAAACAAGACGCCCGAAATTAACGCAATCAGAATTGGCATCGGTTTATCCCCCTAACCCAAAGTGATTAGAAATTGCAACGGTCACAAAAGCGACAACCATAAAAATCAACACAGCGACAATTGAGCGACGGGAAAAACGTGCCATCCCACAAATACCGTGCCCACTTGTACACCCGCTTCCTAAACGTGTCCCAAACCCGACTAACAAACCTGCAATTATCAAAACAGGCGTACTTGCAGCAATGTTCACTTCAGGGGTATAAGCAACCCACATAAATAAAAGTGGTGAAATGATAATGCCCAAAATAAAGGCGACCTTCCATGCGATATCCCCTTTCGCAGGTTTTAAAATCCCCCCTAAAATACCGCTAATTCCAGCAATTCGGCCGTTAAAAATCAGTAAAATCGCCGCAGCGACACCAATTAATACCCCACCGATTGCAGCCGAAACAGGTGTAAAGTTGACCCAATCAATACTCATCTTATTTCTCCTTCACAGGGCAATAAAGTTGATATAACGTATTGAGCAACGTAAATAATTTTTCATCCGCAATCGCATAATAAATACGTTTGCCCTCACGGCGAGTTTTAACCAACCCATCATTACGCAGTACAGTCAGTTGCTGAGACAATGTCGGTTGCTGAATACCAAGCTGTTGTTCCAAATCACTGACGCAAGCCTCCCCTTGTGTCAATTGGCACAATAAAATCAGCCTATCAGGGTTACCCAATGTTTTTAATAATGAAGCCGTTTGTGATGCCGCCTGTTTCATAGCTGAAAGCTGTTGTTCCGATGCGATATTATTCATATAGTCACTTATACCCAATAATATTATATATAAATACAATATATTATTTAATATAATAACTGTCAATTTTTACTTGTTTGTGAACATCTGCATCGCGTATTCTTAACGAATGAAAACTATTCGAGTCCCCATTTTCCTACAACAGCACGTTATGCGAGTTCTACGCGAAAAACTTGCCCTTGCAGAGCAAAAGCTGGAACAAACATTTCCAGAACCTACTGTTAACTATAAACAACGCGGTACCACAGCAGGTAGTGCTTACCTGAAAGAGTGGGAAATTCGCATCAACGCAACATTACTGATTGAAAATACAGAAAGCTTTGTCGATGAAGTCGTCCCTCATGAACTTGCACATTTGCTGGTTTATCGAGTGTTTGGCCGTAAAGGGATAGCGCCTCACGGAAAAGAGTGGAAATGGATGATGCAGCATGTATTGCAGGTTGATGCAAAACGTACACACAACTTTGCCGTTGCAACGGTAAAAAGCAAAACATTTGCCTACCACTGTGCTTGCCAAACTGTGCATCAATTAACTATTCGTCGCCACAATAAAGTGGTACGAGGGGAAAACCAATATTTGTGTCGTCAATGTGGGGAGATTTTAAAACAAGAAGAAAAAATTGGCGCTGCGGCAGAAAACTAATTTTCCTGCCGCATCAAGTTTGAGGTGTGCGCTTAAGCAAACTCCGTCATCACTAATTTAGCGATTTCAAAGTAAATAATTAAGCCTGTTCCATCAATAAAGGTTGCGATAAATGGTGCGGACACTACCGCTGGGTCAACTTTTAATTTCTTCAATACCATTGGGATAATTGAAGAAACAATCGCACTCCACATTGTGATAGCAACGATCGTTAAACTCACCACGATAGTCACTTCGTGGCCAACACCTAAAATCCAAGCACGGATTAGGGCTGCACCACCAATGGTAATTGCAACTAAAAACGAGGTTGAAACCTCTTTCTTCAGAACAGTACCAAGATTACGCAAACTCACCTCACCCAATGCCATTGCACGAACGAGTGTAGAGGTGATCTGTGTGCCACTGTTGCCCCCTGTTCCAATTAATAATGGAATAAAGAAAGCCAGTGAAATTGCGGCTTCAAGTTGTTCTTCAAATGCTTTTAGTACTGTTCCTGTGTATGCTTCCGCCACAAACAACATTAATAACCAAACCACACGCTTACGCCATAATGTGACTGGACTTGTCGTTAAGTAAGGTTCATCAAGAGGTGTGGTTGCGCCTTGTAACTGCGCATCAAGTGTATTCTCATCTTCAATCAGTTCTGCGATATCTTGCGGACGCAAAACTCCCATTAGCTTGCCAAATTGCACCACTGGGATCATATCTAACCCACTATGGTTAATCAGGTCATAAACATCATGACGAGATTGTTCAGGCGCAACTGAAAAATAATTGTGACGCATAATATCTGACACAAATAAGTCTTCAGGTGATGCTAATAATGATTTAACTGAAAGAATGCCATTTAAATAATTGTCGTTATCGACAACAAATAAATAGGTGGGGATTTGCTCGCCCTCTAGGTGCTCAATAAGGTTTTGTTTTACACAAGCAATTGAATCTGCGACAGAAACTGGCAGATATGATTGACTCATATATGCGCTGACTGTGGCGTCATCGATTTTTGGTTGTTGTGTATTGTTGCCTTTGAGGCGTGCGTCTTTCATCGCGGATTGAGCAATTGCAACTGCTCCCGCTTTGTTCTGGGTAGTGAATGTCATTTTTTAGTCCCTAGCTACTGTTGGTTACTCAAACAGTACTCACATAGGGGCGAAACCAGATGAGAGAATGCGAAAGCTATCTCTTCGTCTCGGTTTTAGCACTATACAACGTATCCTGTTTTTAACAGGAAGTTACATGGGGATATACCTTCGGTCGATATATCCTGTCCTAATCTTGGGCGTCTCTCGACGTCGTCAGATCAGTAACCTATGTTTGTATAGGAGCCTCGCCTAACGAGATACTGCACTTTGGATGCGGCGCGAATTATACCCATTGAGAAATTAATTGCCACCCTTATTCTAGGGTTTTTTACGCATAGGAAACTTACCGTTTAGGTTTTGTTTAAGTTAATATTTAATATAAATTCACAAGGTAACAAAATGTAACTTTAAATACATTCTGTTACTTTTTTATTAATGATTGAGATAAAAACATTTATTAATTAATAATCATGCAAAAAATTAAAAGTGCATTTAATATAATCGTTAAAAATTTTTATATTACACAGGAAAAATACTTACCAATTCTCAATCCTATAGCCTATTTTAGTTTTCCAAGTTGAATTTACCTCATTTAATATATTACACACTCAAATAGCGAGTAAGATAAATCACTCATGCCATTATGTCCTACGATTTATTCTTTTATTAAAAACGAAAAAATCACACTTTAAGATATGGAAATTTACTTAGGCCGACATTTAACTCTACAAAATAACATGTAGCAATTTTTTTTAATTTATATAAATGATTTTTTATTTTAATTCAGAGTTAAATATCAACAGATTTATCTTAGAATAAATCAGAATTAATTAACCGTGAAAGTTTTATTATGGATAAAGTAATTGTAGGAATGTTAACGAGCTTAACATTTCGTGTAAATGATGAAATTAAGATCGCGGCAATTTCCGCTTTGGGTGATTTTAAGGCAACGATTGAATATAATGATGCCATTATAAGGATCATAGACTTATGCCAAGATCCTAATAAGGAAGTTGCTGTTTCTGCGATTAATACATTGAGTAAGCTATCGGTGTATTTTATCCAACCACCACTATTAGAACACTAACCCCTACCCTTATTAAGAGTAGAACAAGTTAACAAATTCTTTTTTAGATAACATACTGTCCCATTAATTAAAATATGAGACAGTACATTGTGTCTAAATAGTTTTAGGCGATTTCAGTGTCACCTTGTAATTGGCAACTGCACGCTAAAACGTACCCTTCGGCAATTTCAGCCGCGGTCAATGTCATTGTGCTTGTTGTTGTATAATTACCTGATAGTACTTTTGTTTTACAACTTCCACAAACCCCCGCACGGCATGCTGCAATAACAGGCTGCTTATTTTGTTCTAACGCGGATAATAACGAAATCCCCACAGGTACTTTAAAGTCCGCTAAACGTTGGCGAATTTTTAACGTCAGAACATCTTCGCTATCAACCACTTCTGGTTCAGTAGAAAAGCGCTCCATAAAGAAATGTTCGGCAGGTACACCCAAATTAGCCGCAAATTGCTGGGCATTTTTCATATAAGGAACCGGCCCACAAGTCATTACCACCCGTGAGGCAATATCAGGAACTAAAGCATACAGTTTTTCTTCATTTAAACGGCCTTGAGCTAACTCACCATTATCTGGCGTTTCTGCCATAATGCATAACTGTAAGCGGTCAGGATAAGCACGTGTCAGTTGTTGCCACTCCTGCGCAAAAATCACTTGCTTGTCATCTCGCACATTAAATAAGACTTTTACATGCGTTTCAGGACGATTAGCCATCAACCAGCGAGTCATCGACATAATTGGTGTCACGCCACAACCCGCAGCAAGCATCAGATACTGCTGGCTTTTGACATTCGCACAAGTAAATTCCCCTTGCGCTTCAGACAACCAGAGGTAATCCCCCGGTTTTACTGAACGAGTTAACCAGTTAGAACCCGCGCCATCCTCTAAACGCCTAACGGTAATTGAAATATAACGGCTTTGACCTGGCGATGATGAGAGTGTATAAGCCCGCATGACATCATCACTATTCTTAATGCTAACCAATGCATATTGGCCTGGTGAATACATATAAAAATCGTGATTAATTAAGTTGATCGTCCAAACATCCGATGTTTCTTGGACAATCGAATGAATTTGCATTCTGTTTGGACATAAACTGCTTGGCATTGTCATCGCACGACTCCTTTAAAGGGGCTTGCGCCCCCTATTCTCATATCAGTATTTAAGGCTTGTTATATTGTCTGGCTAATTATGCAGGTAAGATTTCAGCCAAATCTTGCTCAACTGTCGTAATGCTGCGCATTCCAAACTTCTCATTTAATACATTGAGTAAGTTTTCAGTTAAGAAACCTGGTGCACTTGGGCCGGTGTAAATATTTTTCACGCCGAGCGCCAGAAGTGTGAGTAAAATCACGATGGCTTTTTGCTCAAACCACGACAAAATTAAGCTCAATGGTAAATCATTGATACCACAACCCAGTTTTTCAGATAAATTCACAGCAAGCATAATCGCTGAGTAGGCATCGTTGCACTGACCCACATCAAGTAAGCGAGGTAAGCCTTCGAGCGTGCCAAAATCTAATTTATTGAAGCGGTATTTACCGCAAGCCAGCGTTAAAATCAGGCAATCTTCAGGTACTGCACGTGCAAAATCGGTGTAATAACTTCTTTCATCACGGCTGCCATCACATCCCCCAACAAGGAATACGTGGCGTAATTTTTTCTGTGAGACTAAATCGATGACTGCATCGGCTGCACTTAACAGGGTTTGGCGACCAAAACCTACGGTGATTTTGTGTTCGATTTCGGTGTATGGGAAGCCCGCTAATGATTGTGCTTGTGCGATCATTTCAGCAAAATCATCACCTTCAAGGTGTTTTGCGCCCGGCCAACCAACAATGCTACGTGTCCAAATGCGGTCTTTATAATCACCCACATCTGGGTCAATAATACAGTTTGAAGTCATCAACACAGGGCCTGGGAACTTCGCAAATTCTACTTGCTGATTTTGCCAGCCGCTACCGTAGTTACCCACTAAATGAGCGTATTTTCTCAGTTCTGGGTAGCCATGAGCAGGTAACATTTCACCGTGGGTATAGATATTAATTCCTGTCCCTTCAGTTTGCTCTAACAGCATTTTTAAGTCTTTCAGGTCGTGACCTGAAATTAAAATACATTTCCCTGCAACAGGACGAACATTAACTTCCGTTGGCGTTGGGTGACCAAATTCCCCTGTTTCACCTGCATCTAAAATTTCCATGATTTTGAAGTTCATCAAACCAATTGCCATGGAATTATCGAGCAGTTCATTCATATCTGCTGGTAATGTACCAAGCCAAGCCATAATTTCATGATATTGGCCATAAACATCATTATCATACTGACCTAATACATGTGCGTGCTCCATATACGCTGCCGCACCTTTTAAGCCATATAAGCAAAGCATGCGTAGGCCATGAATATCTTCACCCACTTGGGCTTTGTCGATATCTAATGCAAATTTTGCGGCTTGTGCTTGCAATGTTGGAATATCAGTCCCGTCTAATTGCAAATTAATCAGTGGGTGATTGAATGCAACTGCGCTATTTACTGATTGGCAGTGTTTGATGAGTTTGTCGCGTAAATAAATCGCTTCACGTGCATAACCGATAATACGGTCTGAATCGAAGTTCACGTTAGTTAACGTGGAGAAAAATGCGCGGGGAGCAAAGCTATCGATATCATGATCGATAACGCCTAGAGTACGTGCCGTAGCCGCACTCGCCGATAAGCTTTGCAATACAGCAACTAATAAATCTTGTAGGTCAGACGTTTCAGCTGTTTTACCGCACATACCCTGCGCGTATGCACAGCCATTTCCAGCTGGAGTTCTAATTGTTTGTTCACATTGCACACAGTACATGTTGTTCGCCTCTTAAAGTTGCATTTTAAATACAACATTAAGATTACGCTCTTTATTAGAATAAAAAAGAGGCATTTTGAAGTTATCTAACCATTTATTGATCTACATTAATATTCAATGTTAATGAGAACTATTCACATCAATAAAAGTATGCTAAATAAACAAACCCTCCTTTTTCCTGTATTATTTTTGTTCCCTATCGCCGAAATCGATGAAAAAATCATTTCTTATGATGGTTTTCGAGTAAGCCTTGATATACTGAATATAAGTGATTGTTATTTGGTCGTAATTAGAGAGTCAAATAAAGATGATACAGGCAACCTCATCCCCAAAATCTACTCCCTCTTCAGCTAAGGGGCTATTCTCACGAATAAAAAGCTCAGATAAAACGCCATTAAAGATCCTCTTACTGTCTGCCATTATTGGTGCATTTGTAGGGTTAGTTGGCTCTTTATTTGAAATGGGTACAACCTGGGTCAGTAATTCACGTGTTCAATCGGTGGGTGAACTGGTCAGCAATAAATGGCTGGTTGTGATCGCTATGTTTTTTATTTCTGCCATTTTGGCGATGATTGGCTATTACCTTGTAAAACGCTTTTCTCCAGAATCTGGAGGGTCAGGGATCCCTGAAATTGAAGGCGCTTTACAAGATTTGCGCCCTGTTAGATGGTGGCGAGTGATCCCCGTAAAATTTATTGGTGGACTTGGGACATTAGGCTCAGGAATGGTTTTAGGCCGTGAAGGCCCAACAGTACAATTGGGTGCCAATATTAGCCAAATGTTCTATGACCTTTTTCGCCTAAAAGATAATGAATCCCGCCATACATTATTAGCATCGGGAGCAGCGGCGGGTTTAGCGACCGCATTTAATGCCCCACTTGCGGGGATATTATTTATTATCGAAGAGATGCGCCCGCAATTTAAATACAGTTTAATCTCTATTAAAGCGGTATTTATTGGTGTCGTCACCGCAACAATAGTCTACCGCTTAATCAACGGTGAAGCCGCAGTACTCAATATTGGGCAATTCTCCGCAGCGCCGATGAATACCCTGTGGCTATACCTTGTATTAGGTATGTTGTTTGGTGTTATCGGGATTTGCTTTAACCGCTTTTTGCTATTTCTACAAAGTCAGTTTCAACGTTTTTACCAAAACAAACTTTCACGTTTTGTCCTTATGGGTGGGTTAATTGGCGGCCTTTGCGGGGCAATTGGCGTTTATATGCCTGAAATTGTGGGCGGCGGTTATGCCGTGATCCACCAGATGGTCGCAGGCAGCTTTACTGTCACTTTCTTATTGCTATTTTTTGCACTGCGTTTTCTAACTTCAACCATTAGTTTTAGCTCAGGGGCACCCGGCGGGATCTTTTCACCGCTATTGGCTTTAGGGACCTTATTTGGCGGGATTTTTGGTTACAGTGCATTAGCCATTTTCCCTGAATACCAAATTGAGGTAGGGACATTTGCTATCGCAGGAATGGGCGCGTTATTTGCCGCTACCGTCAGAGCGCCTCTTACAGGGATCGTCTTAGTATTGGAAATGACCAATAATTACCAGTTAATCTTACCAATGATTATCACCTGTATCGGAGCCACCATGATGGCACAATTCTTAGGTGGTCGACCATTATATTCCGTGCTGCTAGAAAGAACCTTAGCGCGTAGTGATAAAGAAAAAGCCGCTGAAGCTTAATTTTTCGTATAAAAAAGGGGCTTTGGTTAGCCCCTTTCTCTTAATCATCGTTTATTTCTTTTTGGCAATTAATGTCGCAAAGTTTAATTTGATGCGATTACCTTGCGCATCTGTGCGGTGCAAATGGCCTGGGTTTTCGTTGTATTTTAAGATTTCCCAATCTTGGTAATAGCCTTCTAACTCACCAGGTCTCAAGAAACACTTAAATGGCACTAAATCCATTGGTGCGTCTGGTGTTTCAACCGCACAAACAATGACGTTTATCCCGCCCGATAATGTATGTTCTTGCATGTTTCTTACCACATCGGTAATTTTTTCCCGCTGTAAGAACATTAATACTACGGTGGAAATGATTAAATCGTAATCGCCTTGAATTTGATGGCTATTGATGTCATAAACCGCGGTGTTGATATTTTCAATACCCGCTTGTTTTTTTACAAAATCAATCGCCTGAATATGTTGCGGATTGATATCAACTGAAGTGACATCATACCCTTGTAAAGCGAGGTAGAAGCTATTGCGGCCACGTCCTGAACCAAGATCCAATGTTTTACATGGCTTAGAAAGGTTATTTTCACACAGATAACGCACTTCTGAATGTGGAGTCGTCAAACCGTATTCTTTAAAAAATTTAAGCTCAGGCTTGCACATAAATGAAAGCTGGCACTGCATGTCATCACTACACGCCGCAATTCGGTGCCAAACTTGCGGTTCTATTATTGGTGGCTGGTTGTTTACATCAAACGTAAAATGTTGCTCGCTACCATCATCATTAAAAATAATGAAATCCAAAGACCCTTGCAGCACCTTCAATTGCGCATAAGAATCTTCTTTTGTGTTATGACGTTCTTGGAACATTAACGGAAGAGACGCTTTATCCCAGACAGGCATGGTCTTGTAACACACTAGCTCGTTCATATCATCACCAATAAGTTGCATTTTAAATGCATCTTATCCTGTTCGTTTATTATCTGCAAAGTATTCATCAATAAATTACTGAGGCTTTGATGCATATCAACCTACAGCAATTGCCACAGGTTGATACAGCAAAATTGGGCACTAATAGCCTAATTGTTTTGCACTAAGCCCTAAGAATTCAAATGGTTTTGCCACCACGTAGTTATTGGTGGCATCCCCTGAATAGATATGACTTTGTTCTTCACCCAAATCCAACTTTTTCACTTTCCCAGTTTCAGCCGAAAAATCAATTTTCGCTAAATCCGTCCAAAAGATATTTGGCGTGAGCGCTGATTCAAAAAAGTATAATTGACGCTTATGGTCCACCAATGTGCGCCAGCGAGTTGAAGAGATTTCTGGAGAAGATTCAGAGCTTAAACCATAAGGCACAGAGACATTACGGATCACCCCAAACACACTCGCAACCGCTTTATTTGCCGTGGTGTTTTGTGGAATGGCATTGACATAAAACTGCGCACGAGCAAACCTATCCGCCGAACGGTTTGTCCCCGGCAACATGACGGTGCCACCAATACCTTGCCAATATTCCTGCATTGCCAATTGTTTTTCATAGGTTGGCGAGTTGGTCATTACTTGGTATTTACGGCTATGATGGATAACCTGTTTACCATCGATATACTCAATAATTGCACTGTCACCGCTGGCATCTGAAATAGACAAATGCAAGGTGGCTAAACGGTCTTGACCGGGAACATTATCAGTAACCACCAGCAATGGATTTTTTTCAAGATCTTCAACCGCTTCGGCAACAGTCGCATAGTTATCTAAAACATACTGTGCCCATAATGAAATTGATAACGCCGGTTGTTTATCATTTACTTGCGGATATTTTGACTCTGCTAGCCAAAGTAGGTTGGCAACCAATCCTTCTTCATTAACCCCATCAGTGGTCGAAATATCGTACCCAGACGCAATCACACTGCCATATTTTGATTTCCATTTCACTGAATTCGGCCCAGCAACACCATCTCGCGTCATACCACGCGGAAAAATCCAAAGATTCGTGCCGATATCATATTTCCAGTCCATGGTTCGCCCTGTCATGATTTGCTCATTTTCCCCCAAATACACAACACGGGTACAAGCTTGGCTAACCACGGCTGGCAAAGAAATTGCCGCTAGGGTAATGAGCGTCACAATACTTTTTTGAACGAACTTCATGCCACCTCCAAGAGAGATAAAACTAACAGATTGATATAGTAAGCATACTACATAAATTGAAATAATGAGTTTTGTACAGATAAAGTATAAAAAATGGCAGGAGATGTGAATAAAATAAATGTAATAATTGATAATACGTAGTAATAGCACCCCTCTCAGGGTGCCATTTTTTTATCACTAAATTAGTTATTTACCGATGAAAATAAAGAGCGTAATAAGGCCGCTTTTTTCCCATTGTCAGGGATCGCAAGAATTTCATCATAAAAACTAATCGATACTTGGCATGCTAATGCAGGGGATTTTTTACCTGCACTCAAATTCCCAAGAATTGCTGCATCTGCACCATATTTAGCGCTTAGGCCAGAGGCTAATTGTGCCAGTGTTTCTGTATATTCTGTCGGTGACATCAATGCTTGAGTTTTACCCGCTTCACTGGAAATCAATAACTCATTAGTGGCTTGAATTTGTTTTAATAATACCGCTTGGCTTTTTTTCGGAGGGATGATTTCAGCCGTTTCTCTTAAATGTGGAAACAGTGAGTAAAAACAGGTTTTTCCCGTTGGGTCTTCTTCTAATAACACTTTAAGGTAATCATTGACCTTACTGGTAAAATTAATCACTGCATCATCAGATGCATATTCCATGCGCTCAACAACGAGCTTCATCACACCACCAACAACTTGGTCGAATAGCTGGCGACGAATATCTTCATTTTCGGGATCATACTGCGTGATTAAGTGTTCAAAACTTTGGTAGGTTTCAGGGCTAATTTTTTTCACGGTTGCAATAATCGGCAGCTCTTTTTCAGCTTGCGCTAATGCTTCCGAATGGATAGCGGTATTGTTCTCAGTCGATAACACATTGTTATCTTTGCTTAACCAGTAAAAACCGACTGCAAATGCAATAAAAATGATGCTAACAATCAATGCGGTTTTACGTGAACTATTTGTATTCAAAGTCGCCCTGCCTTTTCTTATTCAAACGAATTACGATGCTAACTTTCACGCTATTAGGTTATCTTTTCATCACATCCAATCACTCACTGACAAAAAGTCACTTAAGTAATTATAGTGTGCATTACGATAACATTCTGAATTAACCTGAAAAAAGTGATATTGACTATTTTAGCCTGTATCAATGCGGGCTCGCTATAGGAATAAGGGAAATTGCAAGGTAAAGGTGAGGGAATTTGCCACAAAAAATCAATTCATTATTTTATAATAAAAAACACCCTCGAGGTTTATCTCCCCGAGGGTGTTTGAATAAAACTATTTAGTCTGAACGCCTTCAACTGAAATTAACAGTTGAGCTTCTTGGGATTTAGGGCCCAAATCAGACTTGATGTTAAACTCTTTCAGTTTGATGTTACCTTGCGCTTCGAAACCTGCACGGTAACCACCCCATGGGTCTTTACCTTCACCCATAAGTTTTGCATCTAATGTGATTGGTTTCGTTACACCATTTAAGGTGAAATCACCGGTAATTTTGTAAGTTTCGCCGTCTTTTTTCACTTCCGTTGAAACGAATTTCGCTTCTGGGAATTTAGAGGCATTTAAAAAGTCTGCGCTACGTAAGTGCTTATCACGCTCAGCGTGGTTAGTGTCGATGCTGCCTGTTTTAATCGTCACTTCAACTTTATCTTTTGCTGGGTCTTTTGCATCATAAGTAAAGTTACCATCAAAATCTTTAAAGCTACCGTATACCCAGCTATAACCTAAGTGCTGAATACGGAATTCGATGAAAGCGTGTTGGCCTTGCTTATCAAATTGGTAAGTTTCAGCAAGTGCAGAACCTGCCGTTAAAAATAGTGCACCAGAAGCCAGACCAAGAACCGTTTTCTTCAACATAATTATCTCCACGTTACTTATCGGGGTTAAAACCCAACATTCTTTTTAATGTAATATCACGATCAAAAATGTGATGTTTAAATGCGGCAAACGCATGTAAAACTGACAATAAAACTACCGCCCAAGCAAGGTACAAGTGAATTTCACCTGCGGTATCGGCTTGTGTTGCAGCGCCAGTAAATAAAGCGGGAACCTCAAACCAACCAAATACACTGATTGGTTGTCCATCAGCGGTCGAAATTAAATAACCGCTAATCAAAATACTGAATAAAATAATATAAATCAGAATTTGAACAGTAATAGAACTGACTTTCGTTAATTTACTGTAGCTTGATAATGGCTTTGGTGGTGGTGAAATAAATCGCCAAATCACACGAAATGCCATAACAATAAATAATAATATTCCTATACTTTTATGAATTTCTGGTGCTTGGTGGTACCAACTATCATAATAGCCCAGAGTCACCATCCATAAACCTAAGGCAAACATTCCATATACGACAATCGCGACTAACCAGTGAATGAGCAGCGAAATGTGCCCATAACGGGTTGTATTATTTTTCCATTGCATGATAAAAAACCAGTTAGAGATGAAGGTGATATTTAATTAACTAAGCCGTAATAATCATAAGGTGAAATTAATTTTATTCCTATCCCAAAGTTAAACAAATATTTTGTTGAAGATATTCAAATACGATCACCATTATAAAAAATAGTTTATTATTCTATTTTGTCTATATTAAATAATAAAATTTGAATAAAGTTTTTTCCAGTTTTGTAAATCACTGTGTCCGGTTATTTTTTAATAGCACCATTCATTCTATCTTATTCCTATTCGTTATATTTTTTTTTGCGATAAAAAACATTTGTAGACCCTCCATCTTCCTTTTACATTGGTATCATCCCTTTCCCACCCTTTTTCTTTGATGAGCAGGTTTGCCTATGTATACGCTTTGGATTGCTAACAAAAATTACTCTTCTTGGTCATTACGCCCTTGGGTTTTATTAAAAGCACTGCAAATTCCTTTTGAAGAAAATATCTGTTTTTTTGAAAATGGTAAAAGTAGCCATGATAAATTTAGCCGTTTTTCACCAACGGGGTTAGTCCCTTGTTTAGTAGACGGAAAGCAAACCGTTTGGGATTCTTTAGCGATTTGTGAATATGTGGCAGAAGAGTATCCGCAAGTGTGGCCAACAGACCGTGCAGCGAGGGCTTGGGCACGTAGCGCCAGCGCTGAAATGCACTCAGGTTTCACCACCTTACGTCAACAATGCCCAATGGATGTTTCTCGCAATGCCCCGTTAAACGAAATCTCTCGTGAGTTGCAGGCTAACCTCGACCGAATTTCACAGCTATGGCAAGAAGGGCTGGAAAAATTTGGCGGCCCTTGGCTGGCAGGGAATGAATTTACCGCAGTGGATGCGTTTTATGCCCCTGTCGCATTTCGTATCCACAGTTACCAGTTGCCAGTCAATGTCGCGGCACAACAATGGGTTGCCCGCATACTAAGTTTGCCTGCGATGCAAGAATGGCGACAAGCTGGTATTCAAGAACCCCATATTTCTCATTAAAAAAATAGCGCAGAGTCTTTTCCCTCTGCGCTATTTTCAACCCGTTATTGCTCGGTAAAAAATCACCTGTACGAACATCAAAATTAATTATTAAACAATGCGTTCAACAAGCAAACGAAACCCGTACATTTTTACGACAGTGGCCCTTTAAAGCGATTCATCCCACGGATCTGCTGTCATCACATCCCCTTGTGGTGTATGCAATGTGACCTGATCGTTTTTAAACCACTCAGCTAATGAAAAACCGCCTTTCGGCGTTTCCACATGAATATCAATGGGGCAATAAGGTGTATTAGCTTTGATGGCAAATTCAGCAAAATCTTCTTTTTGATGGCGCGTTGGGCAACGCAGCACCACATCGAGGTCGCAATCAGATAGCATGCTTTGAATATCTGTTGCCAGTGTATAAGCGCAGCTCCCCGCCACGCCCCATATCCACGGCCATTTGGTTTGTGAAATCAACCATAAAACCTGTACAGGTGGCAATGCAATAAACATCGACCGTTGCAATTCAACGGAGTCAGCCACCAATGACTCAACATTCATGATGTGAGTGATTGCTGATTTTTTAATTTGAGTCGTAACGCGTTGATGTGGCTTGATACCCCGTATTGCGACTGTCACCTTACCGTCTTCAGCCTTGTCACGGTACACCGTCAGTGGCAGTTTGCTATTCCACTGTACGCCAACCCATTCGGGGAGTGATTCTATCTCGACGTCTTCATTACTGCCGACCCAAACAAAATCATGAGGATTGATTATTTGCATTTTTTTACCTTTATGATTGTTACGACTGCTCTTCGCCTATTATGCCTTTTTTACTCTATAAAAACAGAAGTTACCTCCACTTTGCTTGTGCAATAACATTTATTCCCAATCAGACAAAATACACATTCCCCCTTGTAATCCCGTGATGCTTATTATTTAATTACCTTATTAATTAATAAGTTAAAATCGGTTTATGAGTATCATATTATGAGAACATTTCCGGCTATTCACGATGGGATTATCTTTACCAGTTGCATGTTTTTCAGTGCGGCAGCAGCTTTTGCCATTTTAGATGCGCAAGCTGCCATGTGGGCGGCCTTCTCAACCTTATATTCCTTTAATTTATTCAATGCGGCGAAAGAGTATAAAAATTATGCTTACACCGCGTTTTGTTTACTGATGATCTTAGTGGCGATTTTCATCGGTGATACCCTGCGTCTGGGTATTCCTTTTTATATTTACCTCGCCATCTTCTCGTTTATTTATTATCAATTGTACGGCACCGATCCCGCCATGGATTTAACCATGAAATTTATGATTATCATGTCAACAATTGGGACGATTTTACCGGACATCTCTAAAAGCTTAGCGTTGGGTTTTATTATTGGCAGTACTGTGACACTGATTACCTATTATGTGCTTAGCCATAAAATGACACGCCACAGTGTGATCACCAGCGCCTTGGTTGAACGCAATTTATTTACTCTGCGTAAAAATATTATCCCTCGGTCAATGACCTATGCATTGGGATTATTGCTCGCACTTGCTATTCCACGCTTTATCGACCTTGGGCATTTTTATTGGACACTGCTGACCTTTGTATTTGTTTTACATCCCAAATCACAAAGCATTATTAAGATTACCTTGCAGAGAGTCTTAGGTAGCCTGATTTCTGTTTTATTACTCTATTTTTTATTTAATACCCCACTCATGCCGTATATCGGGTTAATTGCGATGGTGGTTTTTGCATTTTTAATGCCAATGAGTTTCCATCACGGATATACGTTTATGACTTTTGTTGTAACGAGTTTAATACTCTCCGTGCTTGAACAAGTGGTGTATTGGCGGCACCCAACTTATGAATTACTGTTCGATCGTGTATTAGAAACGGCATTGGGCGGTGTAATTGCCATTGTGACGAGTATTATTTTGAAGTTGTTCCGCGAGGGAAACACACCTGAGCAAACCGTGGAAAAAAGCTAATTTCCCACGGCGGCCTCATTTACCAAGGTAGAGGGGCTTTCTCATTATTCGCGTGTTCCCCGTAATATAAAGACGGTAAGAAACGCGATAGATAGGTAAATTCGTTATAACAATGGCGCATTAACTCAAGGCCGATATTGTCAGGTAATTCATTCACTGGGTCTGTTAATGAAGCGCCCAGTAAAAAACGACTCCGCAAAACACAACCAAATTCAGTATCTCGCGTAATGTGCATCATTTTACCATCAATAGGGTAGCCTTCGGCATCCATCAAGACATGGTCCCCAAAGCCAATTGAAGCGCAGACAGCCCCTGAGATTGATTGGTTTTCAATCGCTTGTTTCAATGCGTTTGAATCAAAAAAGTCACTGGCTTCGCGAAATTTTAATTTAGCCGCAACAGGTGGAATTTCTCCCAATGATTCAACTGCATGAATTGATGCGCCAATGTAGCTCTCCCCTTTTTTCCATTTGTCATCCCAGCCATGGTGGGCAACATGGTCATGGGGGTGCCACCAGCGGATGTGCTGAGTCGTTTCAAAAAACGTAAACCACCACTCCAACATTCGGCCCTTACAACCGTGTAAATCTGTTCGAACAGCAACAGTGAGTAACCCATTTTCATCCCTTTCAATCCCCATCTCTAACCGTAATGGTGCGGGTAACAGTAAGTCATTCACATTTTCAACGGCCCAAGCTGTATTCGTTTTCATTTTTCACCTCAATTAGGAAACTTTATTTGTTTCCTAATTATATTTGAGCTAAAATACGCCTAAGTCAAGTACAAAAAAATAGAGCGCCATTTATGCAAAAAAATGAACCAAGCAAATCAACACGCGGTAGACCCAGTGTTCCTGAGGCTGAATTAAAAGAAAAAATTATTCAGGCCACTGCACAATCGCTCCTTGAGGAAGGTTACTTATCCACCACCATTGATACAGTGGCAAAACGCGCAGGGGTGGCGAAAAAGACTATTTACCGCTTTGTGGATAACCGCGAAACGTTAATTGAAATGGTGATTTTGAGTTGGACCGACAGCTTTGTTCCTCTGTTTGAGCAAGAAGCACAATCAACTGATAACTTTTTTGCCTTACTCACTCAAAACATCAATGCAATTGCACAAAAAGTTTTGTCTTATGAAGCTGTTGGGCTCTTTCGTTTATTGCAAACCGATTTCAAGCAAAAACACATTTTGCTCGATAAATACCAAAAAAGTGGCATTGAACGTAGCCGCCAACTGTTGGGACAGTGGTTAGTTCGTCATGAGAAAAAGCAGCTTATTAAACAAGCAGATTTTATGGTACTCAGCGATTTAATCTTATCCATGGCCATTGCTGAGCCATTGCGGCAAATTTCCCTAGGGCTCTCCCCTGCGGGGTTAACACCCACACTCGAAGCAAGAACGGAACATGTCGTTGCCCTTTGCAAACACGTCTTGCACCCATAAAACTGGCGAATGATGTCAAGAAAACGCACTAAGTACATTCCGCGGAAGATAAATCTGCCCTATACTTTAATGAGATGATATTTACAAAATCAATCAAACAACAGTGTGTCACACACTAGGGGTTCCGTATGAAAATATCGATCATTGGTGCGACCGGTTTTGTGGGAAAAGCATTAGTTGCAGAAGCGCTGCGCCGCCATCACCAAGTGACTGCCATTTCTCGCCATAGCAACACCCTGCCACAACATGCTCATTTGATAACAGAATCTGGGGATATTACCGATGTGGCGTGGCTAACATCTCGCCTGAAAGGCCAAGATGTGGTGATCAGTGCGTTTAACGGCGGCTGGCAAAATCCGAACTTATACCAAGACACAGTCACAGGGAATAACGCTATTTTGCAAGCGGTACAAAAAGCCTCGGTAAAACGCTTTATTGTGGTCGGTGGCGCGGGTAGTTTAAAAATTGCCCCTAATATGGATTTAATTGATTCGCCTGATTTCCCAGCCGAAATCAAACCCGGCGCACAGGCAATGCGTGAGTTTAAAAACCAGTTGCAAACTATCGATACCCTTGACTGGACTTATGTGTCCCCCGCTGCCATGTTAGAACCCGGTGAACGCACAGAAACGTTCCGTTTGGGTGGCACCGAATTATTGATGAATGGCAATGTGCCTGCGAAAATTTCTGTGGAAGATTTTGCCGTTGCTATCCTTGATGAAGTCAATAATGCCCAATTCGTTCGCCAACAATTCACAGCGGCTTATTAATGACATATAAAAAAGCCGGTAAATAATTTACCGGCAAAATAGATAACAGATTTGGTGCTTTTAACTTTATTCACGACTACAGGTGACTACAGGTAACAACTTACTGCGCTTTGTGCTTGGCGGCATACACGTCACTATTGACCCAATTATGGTCTTTTTCCCATGTAAATAACCACTTACGTGTTGGTCCTGCCATCACATTCAAATAGTAGTTATCGTAGCCTGCCATCGTTGCCATTGGGTGATACCCTTTTGGCACCATAACCACATCTTTGTTATACACCGCCATACATTCGTCTAATTCACGGTCGTCAGTGTAAACACGCTGCATACAGAAACCTTGGGATGGGTTCAAACGGTGATAATAGGTTTCTTCTAAATAGGTTTCATTCGGTTCATTATCGGTATCATGTTTATGACTTGGGTATGAACTGGTGCATCCCTCATCCGTAAACACTTCCACCACTAACAAACTGTCTGCGGCTTTATCATCAGGCAAAATATTGTGGACATAACGTTTGTTATAACCATGACCACGTTGTTCTGCACCAATATCATTAGGGCCAATTAAACGGGTTGGGTAAGTACCTTTGCCTTTCGCACTGCACACGGCAAGCTCTAAAGCCGTTTCAGCTTTAACTTCTGCAAATTCTTGCGCCGTCACATACACCGCATACGGTTTTTTACGCTCAAATGGATCCATGCGATCGCCAATATTTTCAAACGTTTGATCTGGCGTTTTGATCGTCGCCTTACCTGCCACTAAGACTAAACACATTTCATTTTCAGACGCAGGTAAAGAAATGGATTCTCCTTGTTTCAGTTCATACACATCAAAGTGTACATATCCCCAGTTGGCAATCTGTGGCGTGATATGCTGAGTACGCTTATGTGCATCTGGAGCATGATATTTCGACAGTAATTTTGACATAACTTTCCTCTAGCTTTTTTCAGGTTGTGACCGTTGTTCACAACCTATTTTATTAACTTTTAGCGCATATCTAATATGCGTTTATGATCAAAAGTACCAATCCCTAGAAACGCACAAATCAATATCTAGGGATGGTAAACGAGACCAACAACATCACAGACTAAAATGTGACGAAGGTTTAGATGAGGCCTGCGTCTTTCGCTAACTTGTGTAAATTGTTATAGCCTAAAGTCGCATACGTCAGTGGATGCGCAATTGCCGGGTCTTGCTCCGCTTCTACCACTAACCAGCCATTTTCATATTGGCTATTTTTCAATACTTTGAAAACTTCTGGGTAGTTAACACAGCCATCACCCGGTACGGTAAAGACCCCTGCCAGTACCGCATCTAAGAAACTCGTTTTACGGTTTTTCACATCATTGAGCACATCGGCACGTACGTCTTTGCAGTGCACGTGGTTGATGCGTTTTGCCCAACGTTTCGCGACTTCTACAGGGTCTGCCCCTGCAAATGTTAAGTGACCTGTATCAAGCAATAAACCGACTTCATCACCCGTATATTTCATTAGGTTATCCACATCTTCAGCCGATTCAATCACCGTCCCCATATGGTGATGGTAGGCAATTTTAACGCCTTGAGATAACGTATATTTCGCAAACTCTGTCAGTTTTTTACCGTACTCTTCCCATTTGTCCGCTGGGAACAGTGGGCGCATATGCACGGGTTTGTTTTGATCCCCATGAATACAATGGGTAACCTCAGCAAACACCATCACTTTAGCACCAAGGTCACGCAATAACGCTAAGTGCCCTTGCACAGCTTCAATTTCTTCTTCTACACTGCGGGTTAATAGCTCCCCCGAATACCAGCCAGAGACTAATTGTAAGTCGTGCTGTTTTAAAATTGGCCCTAAAACATCGGCTTTACGTGGGAATTTGTTCCCCAATTCAAAGCCTGCGAACCCTGCCTGACGGCCTTCGGTCAAACAAGTTTCCAGTGACGTTTCCGCCCCCAGAGTGGGTAAATCATCATTGGTCCATGTCAAAGGGTTGATACCAAGTTGGATTGCCATGATGAAGCTCCTGTGTAGGTAAGAGGGATATTATTTACGCTGACGCCATAGGGCTATCAGGTTTAAATAGTTTGTTTTAATTTTCTGCACGAGTTCGTCATCATTCAGCTCACCTTTCATCCATTCTAAAGAAGGTTTACCGAACAACGTACGACCCACTGCGAATCCTTTAACGATTGATTTGCCTGCGGCGGCATTAAAGCCTGCTTGCAGTTCGTCTTGCGGCGCGTCTAGCCCTAATAACACGACTCCGCGGCAATACGGGTCTCGCTCTTGAATTAAGGCATCCACCGCATCCCAATTTTCGGCTTGCAACGGTGGCAGCTTCCACCAATCGGGTTTAATGCCTAAGTTATAGAAGCGCTTGATGGCACGTAAATACAGCTCGTCAGTGCGTTCCATATCCGCAGGTAAAATCACTTCAAGCAATAACTCATGGCCGGATTGGCAGCATGCGCTGTACACCTCTTGAACCGTTTTTTCTTGTTCTAAACGCAGCGGATGGTTGTCTTCTGGGTGGAAGAACACCAAACATTTTACGATATGCTCTTTCGGCCAACTGATCAGCTGTGAACCAATGTTGCCGTGTTCTAAGCACAATGGTCTTGATGCAGGTAACTCGATTGGGCGGCCAATCCACCAGCCTCGCCCTGTTACGTCGTTGAGCACATCTTGCCCAAAGGTACTGTCACACAGCAAACCCGCTTTACCTTGTAAATTCGCTTCTTGCGACACTTCAAGACTGGCACGGAAAATCAGTTTTTTCAGATGCGGGATGCAGGAAATGTCGGCTCCAGCAGCGCGTGCCATATCCACAAATTGGATGCGGTGGTCAAATGCCATCACACAAAGTTCATTCCATTGTGTGCTGCGTGTCGTCACACGGTGTAAGTGGTTTAATACTGGGTCAAGGTCTGGGCGCGGCACTGCCGCTGCACGCTCAAGGTAGTTATCCAACTCAACCTTCGTTGGCATTGCTGGCGCACAGCCGTGGCGTGAAACCACCAGCGCACCACACGCATTGGCGTAGGCACAAGCTTTTTCCCAACCATCGCCATTTAGATAGCCCCGCAACAGGCCAGACATAAACGCATCACCCGCGCCTAACACGTTAAGAACATCGACTCTAACACCGTGCACTGTAATGCCTTCGTCTAAAGTCTCTGGGATCGCACCACTAAATACCGAGCAGCCTAATGAACCGCGTTTACACACTAATTCTGCATCCGTTAATTTGCGGATATTTTTCAGTGCTTGGATGGTATCGGTTGTTCCTCCTGCAATGTGAAACTCTTCTTCGGTTCCCACAATCAGGTCAAACATCGATAATACGTCTTGCAGTTGCTGCGTTACACTGTCTGAGGCAATAAAGCGTGTTTCGCCATCACCCAAAGAGGTTAACCCCCATAACACCGGTCGGTAATCGATATCAATCGCGGTTTTCACATTATTGCGTTTCGCATATTCCAGCGCTTTTAATACCGCCGCGCGGGTTTTCGGGTTCGATAAATGCGTACCCGTAATCGCTAAGCAGCGGGAAGAGGCAATATAGTCTTCCGTGAAATCATCCGGAGTAATGGCCATATCAGCACAATTATCACGGTAGAAAATCAACGGAAAAGTATCTTGGTCTTTGATCCCTAAGATCACTAATGCGGTTAATCTGTCTTTGTCCGTGATCAGGTGGCTGGTATCACACCCTACGCGTTGTAACTCCTCGCGTAGAAAGCGCCCCATATGTTCATCCCCCACACGGGCTAACATCGATGATTTCAAACCTTGTATTGCGGTACCGAATGCAACGTTACCTGATGAGCCGCCTAAATATTTGGCAAACGTGCTCATATCTTCTAAACGAGAACCTATCTGTTGTCCGTACAGGTCAACGGCAATACGGCCCATACAGATAACATCTAACTTCTTCTGCTTATCCATTAATTACCCCTTAACTACAACAGAATTAATTGATTTCTTTTACTTTGACCCAGCGCTGCTCTTCATAAGAGCGGGCGATGGCATCTAAAATACGCGATACTTTCCAACCTTCTTCAAAGTCTGGCCACATGCCTTTGCCTGTCGCGACACCATCAATTAAATCGCGTACTTCGACTGTTTTTTGATCGTTAAACCCAATTCCATGACCTGCACCGCCGCAAAATGGCGCATAATCTGGGTGTTCAGGCCCAACTAAAATAGTTTTAAACCCTTGGCGGTTTGATGGCTCATCATGGCGATACAGTTTTAATTCCGCCATTCGCTCTTGGGTAAATGACAACGTGCCTTTGGTGCCCGTGACCACATAGGTCAGCCCCATTTTGCGGCCAGATGCAATGCGAGAAGTTTCGATAACCCCCATCGCACCACCCGCAAAACGCACCATCGCATGAGCTTGGTCTTCATTTTCTACCGCAACCATCACTGACGAACCTGCTTTTTCTGGACGTTCTTTGATGACTATCTCCATATCGCCACACACCGTTTCAATATCGCCCACTAAATATTGCGCCATATTGATGATGTGAGCAGATAGATCCCCCAACGCACCCAACCCTGCCTTTTCTTTAAAGCAGTGCCAATGAATAGGCGCCGTTAGATCAGCCATATAGTCTTCATTATGTGTGCCGTAGAAATGGATCACATTGCCGATTTCGCCATTTTCGATGATCTCTTTTGCTAATTGCGCCGTTGGGTTTTTCATATAGTTAAACCCAACCAAGGTTTTTACGCCGGCTTTTTCAGCCGCGGCAACCATCTCTTTTGCATCGTGGGAATTGAGGGCTAGTGGCTTTTCACAATAAACATGTTTGCCATGTTTAATCGCTTCCATCGCCATTTCTTTGTGTAAAAAGTTAGGAGAACAAATATCCACCACATCAATATTTGGATCCGCTACAAGTTTGCGCCAATCATCCGTTGAACGATTAAACCCCATTTCTTGTGCACGAGTTTGCGCAAGCTCTGGTGTCACTTCCGCAATCATTTCACGAACTAGTTTTCCTTTTAGTGGGAAAACCGTTGATGCTTGTGCATAAGCAATCGCATGTGCGCGCCCAATGTAGCCTGTTCCAATCATACCAATACGGATTTCTTTCATTTGTTCTCTCCCTCGCACATTCTGTATGGCGCAATGGCTGTCCCAATGCTTTATTGAATACTTTTGATTTGATAATACTGTTATACGGAATATTTATTTCATTTTCAATAAAGTTAGAAATATTAATTTCATTATGTGATCTGGCATGGATTTTCCTGTAATTAGCTAATTTATAAAGAATTAAAATTCAAAAATCTCTATTTAACCAAATAAACAGAGAGGGGAAGTCAAATAAAAAGACACTAAATGAAATGAAAAATGAAATAAAAGGAGAAGTGTTTGGTATTGTATGAGTTTGAATTACACTTATAGCTTAATTAAACTTATAGCTTCATTTAACTCTTGAGTATCATTATTTTCTCTTTTACTGTTAGCTATTTTAACTTCAGCTGCAAAGCGACTAGAGGAGATGCTAAACGATGAGTAAAAAATCAATTGCTTGGGAAGATGCTCTCAACGATATTTTATCTGATCCAGAAGTCAACGCCATTTATGAAGCTGAATTACGCGCAGAACGAGTCAGAGAACAATTACTTGCATGGCGCTGCTCTGCGGGGCTAACGAGTTCTCAAATTGCAGCACGATTAGGCATTTCCCCTTCAGCCGTATCGAGAACCGAAAGGCATGCGGAAAAAGCAACAATCGAAACACTCGCTCGCTATGCCGCCGCATGCGGTATAAAAAAACCTAAAATTATGCTGTAAACTCAGAACATTATGCCCACCATGCAAATCAGTACCGCCATGGTGAGCGCATTTATGAGCTAGAACATTAACGATGAAGAATGCTCAAAAATTCCTCTTTGCTTGAGGTCAGTGACAGCGCATTCGCAATAAATTCATCACTAAAAATCAACGCAATTTCTCTGAGCACATCAATATGCTCCCTTGATTTTGCGATAACGCCAATGGCGATGAACATCACATTTGTTCGGTCCCAAATTACCCCATCAGGAAATTGAAAAATCTCCACACCACTGTGCAAAATAATGTCATTCGCCGATTTTGGTAAGTGTGGCAAGGTAATGCCATTGCCTAAAAAGGTCGAAATTTGCTGCTCTCGCTCTGTTAAAAAGTGGACGCAATCCCTATCGACATAGCCTTTTCGTTTAAATTCAGCGCCAACCATTTGCAATACTTCGGCTTTGTTTCTCGCTTGGCAACCTAAATGTAGGCTTTGTGTGGTCAGTTGTTCAATCATATTCCACCCTCTTGTAAATTTATTAGGTGCATTCACAGAGTGAATGCACTGTAATTACATTGATGACAATTCTTCTTCCAGCTGTTCCAGAGATTTGTTTGATGTTTCAGGCAATAATTTCACCACAAACACAATGGCGAGGTAGTTTATTACCGCGAAAATCAAGAATACTGGGCCTAATCCAAGTTCTGCCTGTAACACTGGGAACAGGTAACTGACAATTGCGTTCATGATCCACATAAAGAAAACAGAGATCCCCATAGATAACCCACGAATTTTCAGTGGGAATAGCTCGGCTAATACAACCCAGGTCAGGAAGCCCATTGTTCCTTGCATTACCCCGACAAACACCGCACCCAATAACCAAATTAAGGTCGCTTTCACATCCCCCGTTAAGAAGTAATCCGTTGCAGCAATTAATAAGTGCAATGAGGCCATTAAGGCGAAACCACCCACAATCAGGGTTTTACGTTTGAAACGGTCAACTAAGAAAAGTACCCCGATAACCATACCACCAACAGAGAACACCCCGTTAAGTACGTTGAAAACTAACGATGTTTGCTCAGAAAAACCGGCTGTTTTTAGGATTTCAGTCCCGTAGTACATGATCACGTTCACACCCGTGGTTTGCTGCAATGCTGCCCACACCATACCGATGAGAACTAACTTTAAAATCCACGGAGTATTGAGGATAAGGGCTAAATTTCGTTTGTTTGCATCCGGGTTTTTCTTCGCTTCTGCCGCTTCAACGTCTAACAGCGTCACGATGTCTTCGTACTCTTGTATTGCGCGTTTTTCAGGGCGAATTTGCTTTAAAATCTTTAGCGCTTCTTCGCGGCGATTTTTGCTCATTAACCAACGTGGGCTTTCAGGGGCTTTCCACATACCAAATAATAAGCACAATGCAGGAACAGCTTGAACGAGCAACATATAGCGCCAAACGTCGGGTAAATGCCCCCAAATAGAGCCGATAATGGCATTAATCGCAAATGCGGCTAGCTGCCCAATAACAATGGCAACCTCATTGAGCCCAGTGAGTTTTCCCCGCATCTCTGTCGGGGCAACTTCAGAGATAAAAGTCGGCGCTGTGACAGAAGCGCCACCAACAGCAAAACCAAGGATAAACCTCGCCACTAATAAGACTTCAATATTCGGCGCTGCCGCGGATAAAAATGCCCCGAATAAGAATAAAAAGGAGAGATAAAGTAAGTAAGTTCGTCGACCTACATAGTCAGCAACACGCCCACCACAAACACTACCAAGGGCTGCGCCCACTAACAGAACGCTCATCACTAACCCTTCAGTGGTCGGCGTGAGCCCCATGTTTTCTTTTAGTGATGAAAATGCGCCGTTGATAACACCAGTGTCATACCCGAAAAGTAATCCACCAAAAGTGGCAACCAGTGTAATTTGGTGCAACCTTTTTCGCTGTTGTTCGTTGAGATTCATTATTAATGACATATTATTACCTTATTATTTGTATCATTATGTCAGTCAAAAAATGCCTTTTCAGTATTTAAGCAAATGCCTTATGTAAGGAATTAAATAATGAAAATATTTTTTAACACGCTGAATTGAATCACTATTGAATTAACTTTTAATATGCTTTTAAATTAACCCACGAGAGGAAAATAAAACTAAAATCAATAAATACAATAAGTTAATTAAATAGAGCAAAAATAAGATTGTAAAAGGCCCTCAATCTATATCGGAATATAAAAAGTCTGTAGAGTTTTTTATTAAGTACAAAACTTATTTTTTATATTTAATTGATGTTTGAATATCATTAAATACTTTTAGGTTTTGTCTGCGGACGAAATTATTTTTCGCCCGCAAATTTGTAATCGAATTTAAAACACGTTCAAAGAAACAAATTACAACTTAACTTCTTTACCTGATTTCAGTGACTCAAGTGCTTTATCCGCTAAATACAGCGCTAACTCACCATCTGTTCCTGTCGTTTCTGATTGTGCACGACCCGCTAAAATGTCCACAAAATGCTCCCATTCTGCCTTATAAGCTTCATGGTAGCGTTGCAAGAAGAAATACTCTGGTTTTGCAGATAATGCCCCTGCTTCACTTAACAATGAAACGCTGTTTTCTTTAATGTTTCCAGCGGTTAACAAGCCTTTTTCACCATGTAATTCAATGCGCTGGTCATAACCGTAGCCAGAACGGCGACTATTGGAGATGGTCGCCATCGCACCCGATGGGAATTTCAAAATAATAAATGCCGTATCGATATCGCCCGCTTGACCAATGGCAGGGTCAACCACATTACTGCCTTGTGCGAAAACTGAGCATGGCTCTTCGCCAATCATAAAGCGCGCCATATCAAAATCATGGATAGTCATGTCTCTGAACATGCCGCCCGATACTTTGACATATTCTGCTGGTGGAGGTGAAGGGTCACGCGAAGTAATAATTAAGGATTCCGCTTTACCAATTGCGCCTTGTTGGAATAAATTTTTCAGGTGGCGAAACTGTGGGTCGTAACGGCGGTTAAAACCAATAAACAATGGTACATTATGTTCTTTAACGCTTTTGATACACTGCTTAACACGCTCTAGGTCAAGGTGAACTGGCTTTTCACAGAAAATCACTTTTTTATGTTTAGCAGCAAGCTCGATTAAATCAGCGTGGGTATCTGTCGCAGAAGCAATCAAAACACCGTGAACATTCGGGTCTTGCATCGCTTCTTCTGTCGTTTGCACTTTTGCTTGGTATTTTTCAGCCAAGGCAACCGCGTTGGGTTGATAAGGGTCGATAACAGAATAAAGTGCGGTTTCTTTATGGCCGGCAATATTAACAGCATGAACCTGTCCGATACGTCCTGCGCCGAATAGTGCTATATTGAACATTCAAATGCTCCTTGATACTTTAAATCCACTATTTGGATAATATGAAATATACCAAACAAAACGTTCATTTCAATTTATAATTTTTTGGAAATTATGTTTTTGGGCTCTAGGTAACAAATGTTACATTAAAGTGGTTTTTTAGTGTTATTTAGATCACAAAACAATAATGCAACCTATCAGTATTTGACAATAAAGTCTGCGTTCCATATCCCTTTTTTAATTCATCATCCCTTTTCCCGACTCAATAAAGTGATATTTCGAAACATACGTTTCTATTTTTTAATTTTTAAACTATTAAAACCATAAAAAAACCCAGCAAAAGCTGGGCATAAATAGATAAAGCTAACGCAAATGTTAACCACGTAGAATATAAAATGAAACGCAATCCTTGCTAAATTTCCAATAACGACCCTACCTGACGATGTTGATGCCCCTTATAGGCATAGCACCCAAGAGTGCTTCTCGGCGGTTAACTACCGCCGATGACCATTCAATGAGCAACTAAGCATTCATTAATAAAGACGAACGTTGTTCTCAACCATCTGTTTAATACTTTCTGCCGCAGCAACAATTTCTGGTTTCTCAGATACTTGAGCCGTACCTGTTCGCCACCAAGCCTCATAGCCATTTGTCATTGTTTTTGGCAGTACTTTAATATCAATCAATACACAACCTGGATGATCTTTAGCGCTCTCTAGGGCATCTAAAAGCTGGGCTTCATCGTGTACGCGATAACTTTTGCAGCCATAACTTTCTGCGTTTTTCGCAAAGTCCACTTTCACTAATGGCCCATCCATTAAACCCGTTTGTGGGTTTCGATGGCGATTCTCTGTGCCAAAACTCCCCATACCTTGGCTCATCTGTAAGTTATTGATGCAACCAAACCCTGCGTTATCAAACAATAAAATCGTGATTTTAATGTTCTCTTGGATAGCCGTTTGTAACTCGCTATGTAGCATCAGATAAGAACCATCGCCAACCATCGCATACACAGGTTGCTTAGGTGCCGCTATCTTGGCACCGACTGCCGCCGCAATTTCATACCCCATACAAGAATAACCGTATTCCAAATGGTAGGTATCACGCTGTTTGGGTAACCAAATACGCTGCAAGTCACCGGGTAATGAACCCGCTGCGCCCACAATGATGGCGTTATCTTCCATATGTTGCTGCATCAACCCCAGCACACGGGTTTGCGTCAACTCACTTCCTAGCGCCTTACGGTATTCCTCGAGCTTATCATCAAGGTGCCCTGCAATTTCAGGAACAAAATCTAATGGCTGGTACTGAATACTAAACAAGCGGTCGAGTTCCTCTTTCCACTGCGCTTTCGCTTGTTTTATTTCATTACCCCACTGACCTTGATAACCTGTACCTTTCAGTTTGGCATCAAGTGCTTGCAGCCCTTCTTTTGCATCTGCCACCACTTTTAATGCATCCAATTTGCTTGCATCAAACTCGGCGACATTGATGTTTAAAAATTTAACCTGAGGATGACTAAACAACGACTTCGACGCCGTTGTAAAATCAGTAAAACGGGTGCCGACACCAATAACAAGATCAGCCTCTTTCGCCAGTAAATTCGCGGCTAATCCCCCAGTCGTGCCAATCCCCCCCATATTCAGTGGGTGGCTCGCAACAATGGCGCTTTTCCCTGCTTGGGTTTCCCCAAACGGAATGTGGTAATCTTCAGCGAACTGCACAAATGCATCATGCGCTTCAGAGTAACGCACCCCGCCACCACAGACTAACAGTGGTTTTTTCTTACTTTGAATCAGGGCAACAGCCTCTTCGATACTCACCGTTGTTGCAGGGCGACGTTCGATGCGGTGAACACGTTTTTCAAAGAAATAATCAGGGTAATCCCACGCTTCACCTTGCACATCTTGCGGTAAACAAATGGTTACAGCCCCGGTATCCGCAGGGTCAGTTAATACCCGCATGGCATTAACCATTGCCGCCATCAATTGTTCAGGACGCGAAATTCGATCCCAATAGCGGGAAACAGGACGGAAGCAATCATTGGTACTGATTGTGCCATCACCATATTGTTCGACTTGCTGTAAAACAGGGTCAGGTTGGCGAGTAGCAAATGTGTCACCCGGTAATAATAACAATGGGATACGATTCGCCGTGGCAGTCGCGGCAGCGGTGATCATATTCGCCGCACCGGGGCCGACTGAAGAGGTAACAGCAAAAATTTGTTTACGTTTCTTTTGCTTAGCAAATCCCGTCGCAATATGCGCCATACCTTGCTCATTACACCCTTGATAGACACGCAGGTGGCCAGGTGCTTCTTCAAGCGCCTGCCCTAAACCTACAACGTTACCATGGCCAAAAATCGTAAATACTCCCTGAATAAACGGATACTGCTCACCATCGACATCAACATATTGTTGGTTAAGAAACTTTACCAATGCTTGAGCTGTAGTCATTTTCTGCTTATTCATTTGGGTCTCCATTTATTCCATGGTTGGCATTGTGAAACTACTTTCATGATGCTCTAAGCGCACACTAGCAGGCCAACGGCTTGTCACCGTTTTCATGCGAGTATAGAAGCGAACACCATCATTTCCATGCACATTTAAGGGTCCAAAAATAGAACGTTTCCATCCACCAAAGCTGTGGAATGCCATCGGAACAGGAATTGGAATATTGATACCCACCATTCCCGCTTGAACATTCTCTTGGAATTCACGAGCTGTTTCACCATCACGGGTAAATATTGCGGTTCCATTACCATATTCGTGCTGGTTAATCAGTTTCAAACCTGTTTCAAAATCTGGAACACGGACGACAGCAAGCACCGGTCCAAAAATTTCTTCTTTATAAATGTCCATTTCAGGCGTGACATTATCAAACAATGTTGGCCCAACGAAATAGCCATTTTCAAAACCTGTCACTTTAAAATCACGACCATCAACTAGCAGGGTTGCACCTTGTTTTTCGCCGCTAGTTATATAATCACAAATTTTAGCTTTATGCTGTGCAGAGATAACTGGCCCCATGTCATTTTCTTTGCCTTCAGTGATACCTGGGCCAACCGTCATTTTGGCAATTTGCCCTTTCAGATTAGCAATCAACGCATCTGCGGTTTCATCACCAACCGCTAATACCACTGACAACGCCATACAGCGTTCACCCGCAGCACCAAACGCTGCGCCCATAATCGCATTTGCGGCCTGCCCCATATCTGCATCAGGCATTAAGATACAATGATTTTTTGCACCACCTAACGCTTGGCAACGCTTACCATGAGCAGATGCAGTTGCGTAAATATATTCTGCAATAGGTGTTGAACCGACAAAACTGACCGCTTGGACTTCCGGCGCTGTTAATAAGACATCAACAGACTCTTTATCCCCTTGTACAACGTTAAAAACGCCATCAGGTAAGCCCGCTTCTTTAAGCAGTTTAGCCAATGCCAGTGCTAAAGAAGGGTCTTTTTCAGACGGTTTTAAAACAAAGGTATTCCCCGTTGCAATCGCTACTGGGAACATCCACATGGGTACCATTGCTGGAAAGTTAAACGGCGTAATCCCTGCACACACCCCTAAAGGTTGCATTAATGAATGGCTATCTACGCCCGTTGCGACATTGGCTGAGTGCTCACCTTTTTGCAGATGTGGAATACCACAAGCAAATTCAACAACTTCCAATCCACGGGTCAATTCACCCACTGCATCGGAGAAAACTTTACCGTGTTCTTTTGAAATTAAACGCGCTAAATCATCCATATTGTCTTCGAGTAATGCTTTAAATTTAAACAGGATGCGTGAACGTTTTAACGGTGATAATTTTGCCCATTTTGGGAATGCTTTGTGCGCAACTTCTATGGCTTTTTTCGTTTCATCGGCACTGCTAAGTCCAACTTGTGCAATTTGCGCCCCTGTTGCAGGGTTAAATACTGGCGCAAATCGCCCGCTTTGACTGGATACGATTTCACCACCAATGAAATTATGAATCTGTTCCATGCTGCCTCTCTTTAGCTGATAGAGTTACCTTGTGTTACTTAATGTATATGAAATATTCATTTCATTTTCAATCAAATTTGAAACAACATTCAATATATGTGATCCAGCCAAAGTTTTTATGAAATTTTTTATTCACTTTAGAGACGCTCGTTTCAAAAACCGCTTTAATCATTAATTGCCCCAAGAACAATCAAACTTATGGGGTTAAATGGGGCTGTTCTCCTGTATTCAATAAAAGAAATACGTGAGATAACCCATTCAATTTGTTGAGTGAAATACCCAGTAATTACAATAAATGAGAAGAAAAGACAGGATCGTATGAACTGATTGTTTCAAAAAGATTCGACTAACGGCACAAAACAACTACAATTAGAGCCAAATCATGGAGGTTATATGTCAAGTGCAGCAAATTTAAATGAGTTTCAAGAGCAAGTTCGTGCTCGGTACGATGAGTTAAGTAAACGTCTACAACAAGTCGCAAGATACGTACTCGATAATACGAATAGTGTCGCCTTTGATACGGTTGCGGTTATCGCTAAAGAGGCCAATGTGCCTCCATCTACCTTGATCCGCTTCGCCAATGCATTCGATTTCAGTGGCTTCAATGAAATGAAACAACTGTTTCGCATGAATTTGGTCGAGGAAACCGCAAGCTATACAGATAGAGCAAGGCTCTTTCGTGAGATGGATAGCGAGCAGGAATTAAGTGATGATCCAGCACAAATTTTAAAAGAATTTGCCCATTCAAACGCACAAGCGTTGCAGCAAATGGCAGCAAGAACCCCTGCTGAAGATATGGAAAAAGCCGTTTCATTATTAGCCGATGCCCAGAATGTCTATATTATAGGGCTGCGTCGTTCTTTTAGCGTGGCAACTTACTTAAGTTATGCTCTCAGCCATTTAGAATGTCGCCCGGTGTTAATTGATGGTCTTGGTGGAATGTTTAAAGAGCAGATCAGCCGGATTAGCGAAAATGACGTCGTTATATCGATCAGTTTCACACCTTATGCCTCAGAAACAGTGATGGTAAGTGAAAAAGCGGCTCAGGCAGGAGCAAAGCAAATTGTGATTACCGATAGCCAAATTAGCCCACTCGCCAGCTTTAGTGATGTCTGCTTTGTAATTAAAGAAGCCCAAGTTGATGCGTTTCGTTCTCAGTCAGCCACATTATGTTTAGCACAGTCATTAACCGTTGCATTAGCCTACCGCCAAGGTAATAAACTCATTTAGCTAATAATTGCTCTTAACTCACGCCTCCATGGGTTAAGAGCATTCTATTTGCCGATTGTGAATCAAAATTTCTTAACCCACCGCGCATTTTTCGACTCGACAACTTAAATGTGATTTTTCGACATTATTTTCTGTAAATTGTGAGTTACATCAGAAAATACAAATTCCATTATAACATTCAAATGAAATTATTATTCCGCCCTGTTATGTTGAGATTATGTAAATTTCCGACTCAAAACCGAAAATAAGGAAAAAGCATGATAAACACTCACTTCCTTTATTTGCTTGGCCACCTTCGTTTACTCGAAGAACAGCACTCAGTGATGTCTTTGGACCGCACTGGAATTGGTTTAATCGGGACGCATAACCAAAATTTGCCTTATATTCAATCGATAAAGTTAAGCTCACACCACTGCGAGTTAAAAGCGGTTTGCGATATTGAACCGCCATTACCGTCAATGAGCTATTACATGTGTCAAAAGCGCAGAATCGAAGAGTTGATGAATAATGATGATATTAATTCCATCATCATGACATCAGTATGCAGCGATGAATTACTAAAATTCACGATAGAGCGAGCTATTGATGCAGGAAAAGATCTCTTACTCAATAATATTCCTAACTACAGTGAGTTAGAACTCAGTGATTTACTTAAACGCGCCAAACGTAATGGCGTGTGCATTAATTACAACCCTGTACTTTCATTTGAAGATGCGTTCACTCAATTAAAAACGGCTTTAACAATCAGTAGTGGTTCCGAAACTGGCTTGCTAAGGCTTTCGGCACACCGAGTGATTGAGCCTGAAAATAGGCTACCTTTTAATACGTTACGTAGCGTATTAACGCAAAAAGTTGCATTACTTTTATCATTATTACCAGACTTCTCGCTAAGCGAGGCTTCCGTTCAATACTCCCACCCGTTCGCAAAAATGGAAAATGGTGACGTCATTATCATCAACCTTCGCCATAAAAGCGGACTACTCGTTTCATTTGAGCTGTTTTTTAATACCGGAAACATCGCTGATAAAATTTCACTTAAACAGTGTAATCACAGTTACGAAGCTGAGAGTAAACTGACTATTAGCCAAGAAAATCAAAACATTAACGAGGAAACCTCCATCGTTAAGCAACTTGACCAATTTATTCTAAAACTCCGTAATGAAGAAAAATCATTTCAAATAAATCACTGGTTACAAGCAAATAAACTCACTGATGAAATAATAAACCTGCTGACTAACAATGATTTTATTTAGCATAAATCTATTTGTAAATACTTAATGATGTAAAGGCTATTTGCTTTCATATTTCATAACTCATTGAATTTATATAATGTATTTTAAAATAATACATTTTATAAAAATGAGTACCATGACATACATTATAAATAAATCTAATTAATTAGCTTTCCAATAACGATTAATAAGATAATAAACTAATGTAACGTACTACGAGCACCACTATTTGTGTTGACTACGCCATATAAAAAGCTGGCTGGTTCTAAGTTAAATAAATATGCAAATTGAAATAATGAATCAACATCAATACAACTATCACCTGTCTCAAAACGATTCATTTCATCTTCAGACACACCAATTAATGTTGCAGTTTGCTTAATTGTCATTTTATGACTCTCACGTTGCATTTTAATTTTCAAGCCTAACATTTTTGCGATATTATCTTTGCTCATAACTTTCCCGATAGATTTAATAACATTACTATTAATGGATGCGTAAATTATCATTACCATTAAATATATAAATTGATTTATGATAATAAAATTTCAGTTAAACACGTCAAAATAAGACTATTAACTTATAAAAAAATAAAAAATCAAAGCCCATCCAATTGAAATAAAACAATTTTTAAATTTACATTGTTACATTTTAAACTTGAACAACATCACAATTCAATAGCAAAAAAACACATAATGAACATTCTTTTTCAGAATAATCCAATAATGTCATTCTGTTTTTGAAATTGATTTTTAATTAATTTAAAATTCTAGCTTATTTTTTTCATCTTATAAAATCAATCTGAGCTATTTATTGTTATTTCCTTACATTTATCGTGTCAATTTATTGTCAATTGTATCATTTAGTTTCCACCTTCAGAAATTAATCAATAAAAACAAGCTAAAACTTACCTTAACCTACTAATCATAAAAAACCAGTGCATCGATAAAAAATCATCTAAATAATCCAAATGTTTTTCTCTTTAAATAAACATAATAACATTTACCACACTATATCTTTTTTAAATAATCATTAAATCACCATCTAATATTGATGATTTATGAATTACAGCACTCTTTCTTATTTTACATATTAATTTAATATTAATATTTATTTAATAAAAAAATTAAACGTTATAGTAATATTAGGCGAACATCGAAATTAACACCGAACATGCGTAATGCATTGATTCCATGTTAAATCAAACCAATAGAAAACTTACTTAACTTCACATCTTTTTAATTAAATTGTCAGTAGACATGTTATCCTATTTAGAGCACTTATGAATACTTACCTAACATTACCCTCTACTATTGATAGTTTTGCATTCTGTTGGTCTTAAGTAAAAGCGAATTGAAGGGATTATCATGCTACAAGAAAGCGTTATCAGAGAAATTATTCTTTGGATTGAACAAAATTTGGAGTCTCGCCTATCCCTTGATACGGTGGCTGATAGGTCAGGATACACAAAATGGCACTTTCAACGCCTGTTTAAAAATCAAACAGGGTTAGCGCTGGGTTCGTATATTCGAGCAAGGCGCTTATCATGTTCTGCGGTAGCACTACGTTTAACCAATGATAGTATCATGGATATCTCTCTTCGCTATCGCTTCGATTCTCAGCAAACATTCTGCCGCGCCTTCAAAAAGCAGTTTAATCTGACACCATCAGAATATCGCAAACGTGAAGGTTGGAAAGTGGATGGTTTCTGCCTTCCACTTCGAGACAGTAAAGAGTTACAAGTGCAGGTGAAGTTAACACAACTTCCTGCAACTCATCTATTAGGTGTACAACACCGCTATACACAAGACATTAATGAGTGGAATCTCAAGACTGAAGAACTTAGACGCCATTACTGGCAGTCATTTCTTGATAAAAACCAATATGTTACTCAGCATTTATATGCTATTCATGGCGTTGACCCGAATGCTAACGAAGAAGGCCGTTTTTTATATACTACGGCTTTAGATGAAAAAGATGTGGATATCGTTCCCGCACAAGCCAAAAGCCTGCAAGTCCCCGCAGGAGATTATTTAGAAATTAAATTTAGTGGCAGCCTTCAAGGCACTGATTACAACGATATTATTTATACTGCTTATGGTAAGGTTTTGGCTGAAATGGATATTGTTCGAGGGGATGGCTCAGATGTTGAGCTTTATGTCCTGAAGTCTAAACCCACTTACGATGACTTTATCAATAACCCATATAGCTATATTCAAGAACTCAATTACTATATACCCGTTATAATTTAAAATGTTCTTAATAACCCGCTAATAAATAGCGGGTTATTTGTAGGCTAGAAATTAAAACGTTACGTTCAGTTTAGCCCAGAACGTTCTGCCCGGTTCATTCACCGGTACGTTAGATGAATAACCAAACCCACTGTTACCCGCTAAATTTAAGTGCTCACTGTAAGTCTTATCAAACAAATTATCGACCCCAGCACTTAACTTCATATTTTCATTCACTTTGTATGCGGTATTGAATGAGAAAATGGTAAAACCTGCACTTTTACTAAAATCTTTCCCCACCACATTGCCGTCGTTGATGGCGACACGACTTTGACGACTGACAACACGCACTAACCCTGTCGTTGTCCAATCCCCTTTTTCCCAAGACAAACCAAAACGGCTTTCAAGTGGTGGCATTTGTGGAAGCGCTTTACCGTCTGTTCTGTTTTCACCCCATGCATAAGCAAGGCTAGCATCGGCTTTCCACTCATCGCTAAGTTTTTGCGCCACACCGAGCTCTCCGCCCATGATCATGGCATTCACATTTTCAACTTGGCTCATCCGAGGATTGCTGGCGCTATAACGGAAAAGAATGAAATCATCAACACGACCTACGTAGGCAGAAACCCACGCATTGGTATTCTCATGACTGAACTTAGCCCCAATATCCAATTGGGTGGTTTTTTCTGTTTTTAAGCTATCAAAAACATTACTTGTACCGTCTGGGCCCATTTTTGGTGAAAACAGTTCCCAATAATCAGGAAAACGCTCGGTATAGCCGACACCTGCATACAACATTACAGGGGTATTTTCGAGGGAATGCTCATAACGAGCGAAACCCGCTGGCATGACGGTATTACGCCCTGAAGAGCCGATTTCCTTATTATTCTCAACGATTACGCGATCCAAACGTGCTCCACTGACAACTTTTCCTTGTGCCGTGGCTTGCCATGTTAATTCGCTAAATACGCCATAATCTTGGAACTGCGCATCTTTCACCCAGCCAGCCGTATTTTTACTGCGGTGCTTGTTAGTTTGCATATCAGCCCCCGCTCGCAGCTCATAATCCGTCCATAACCATGTTCCCATCACACGCCCACCCATGGTTTCACGGTCAACGCGCATTTTCATTGGCATGTTCATCATACTATGGCCGCCATGCCCCATCCCCATATGCCCTCCCATTCCGCCACCTGATGGTGAGCGTAAAGAATAGTTATCCATAATATGGTCGGCATAGTTGTAATAGGCATTGGCTTCTATTTTGTCGAGAACATCGCCGATATTGCTCTTTTCAAATCGCAACCCATAACTTTCACGTTTAAATTGGGAACCATCCATACCACGTCCTGCGTAACGCGCTTCGCCATCGCCTTTACCCGCAGTAAGTTCTAATAGCGTGTATTCATCTGGCGTCCAGCCCAGTGCAATATCCGCGTTCCATTTGTCCCATTTCGACGGAACTTTATCGCCATTACCATCTTTATAATCATTAGAACGTGATTTATTGCCAATAACGCGTAAGTAGCCTGTTTCATTGCCCAAACTAACATCCGCGTTCGTATCCCAGCGGTGATTCGAGGCCGTTAACGCGCTTGCATTCCCCTTCATACCACTTTCAGTAAATAATGGTTTTTCACGTTCAAAACGAATAGTTCCTGCTGAGTTACCCGGCCCCCACAATACCGTTTGCGGCCCTTTAATCATATTGAGCACATCAAAGTTTTCAGGGGATATATAAGATGTTGGTGCATCCATCCTTGATGGGCATGCGCCTAGCATTTCACTGTCATTAGTTAAAATACGCAAACGTGAACCAAACATGCCACGAAATACCGGGTCGCCATTGGTTCCACCATTACGAATTTGGGAAAAACCGGGAATAGTTTTGAGGTAATCAGAACCATCACTGGCAGGAACGGGCTGCCTTGGTGTTTTTGGTGACGTCGTAATCGTTAATGGGGAATCAACAGGTGCAGTCACGATCATGACTGAGCTTTCAGAGATTGGGCTTTGGTTAATATCATTTTTCGCCATCACTGAGGTGGAACCAATCACGCTGATAACCAATACTGCCGCAGGTGCAAATCTAAATTGTAATGTCTTCATTTATAACCTGTTTTTTATATTAATAGAAATACTGCCATCGTTGTCTTAGCCACAAAATCGACGCTCCTAATAGGAATACCTCTTGAAAAAGTAATCAAATTCAAGACGTACAAAATCGACTTTGCTGAATAAGGCAAAAATAGAATTATGTTATGAATGTATTAATGATAAAAAATCAGATAAATGGTGGAGCACGGGCTAAACGCAAGGTCCAAGGCCTAAATAACCAAAGCTGGACGCGACGTTCAAATGGCAGGAACAGTGTTAGTGTTGCAAGCTGTCGAATAACAGCGGCAATAAATAAGATAAGAAATGGAAAGTGAACCAATAATTGACAGTAACCGCAGGCAATATCTTCCATCGGCGATTGCCCAATACCCGTCATTAACATGTGATTCATTGCACCACTGTGCTCACAACTTTCAGGCATCAGCATACCTTGATGCGAATGCATCGAATGCTCTGCCATTGCAGTGTTCTCTGTAACGTTATTCGTTGCTATGCAATCATTCATCTGTTCCATCGATTTAGAGATCAATGGCGCAATGAACAACATAGCAACCGCTAATAACGCCAGATAGGCAGCAAGTTGTCTAATTGAGGAGCGCAGGTGCAACGTTTTTCCGTCATCTGGGTACGAATTTATAACGCGCGATTGTATCTTATTTTGATTCTCATTGTTATTGGTATTTGTGGAAAATGTTAATTGAATATAAGTTTTATGCGTGTTTTTAGTAATATACGTCCGATATAATTCAATAGTAAAATCAATCAGTTGAATAATTGATAAGTTATCTCAAGCTCATGAGTGCCCCTTACCAAACTAAAAAAGCAAAAAATGCGGCACTCATTATGAGATGCCGCAAATGTTTTCTTTTCAAATAGAACTAAATCATTTATGCCAATAAATTCGCAGGATTATCAATACAAAGACGGTTGAGCATTGATTTATCAACGCCTTTTTTCGCGAGTAAAGATAAGAAAACATTAGGAACAAATCCCCAACCATTCCCCCCATTTTTAGCCCACATTTGCTTAAGGAATACATCATGGCTTAACACGATTTGCTGGCCATAACCCATCTCAATCAGCTTACACACTGCATCCGCAGTTTCGGTCACTGTGGGAGCAACCCCTTCTTTTGGAAATGAAATATCTAAACCTATCATGTCGAACTCAAGCCATACGCCTCTGTCTAGCATCCGGCGTTGGTAATCAAAATCTTTCCCTGATGGGTCTGAGTGCGCCAATGAAATTTTAGCTGGGTTAACACCCATTTCCTTAATTAAGATATCAAGGACTTCATCACCACGGCGCTGCCAGCCCGGCATGTGAATATTCATTGAGACATGATCATTTGCCAACTGTGCAACGGAAGCCGCGCGTAAACTGTTTTTTTCGCCTTCGGTAAAAAATGGTGAAACACCAATTTCACCAATCATACCCGCACAGATATCGGTTCCATCAATACCAATATTCAGCTCATCATCAATCATTTTAGCCATGGCATCGATATCATTAACGAGGCGATCACCTTCAAACTTTTCGATATATAACCCCGAAGAAGCAACAACATTAATGCCTGTTTTAATCGCCACTTCGCGTAATTGATGGACATCTCGACCAATCGCTTTTGACCCTGTAGCATCAACTAATGTTCTACCACCTAACTCTTTGAAGTTATTCACTTCATAGATGACATCTTCAATGGGTTTTTTATCCATGTTATCGCAGCAGCAATACGGGTCATGTTTAAGTCCCCATTGGATATCTGCGCTGACTTTTTTATCAACTAGAACATGCGAAAAGTCATAGAATGGCTCATCGACAACGGTTGATAAATCGTTAAACAGATGCTCATGTGGCAATGTCAGTCCCATTTCTTCTTTTTTAACAGGACCCGTCACTGTTTGGATATACCCTTTCATCTTTATACTCCTGCGGCTTTTGTCGCTTTTGCTTCTCTAAACTCAGGAATGGTAGTGATAATCGCCCCCACTAAGGCAAATACGGTACCGATGATAGTGACTAAATAGACGGTATTACCGAGGGATGGTAACAGAAGGTCAATTAATACGGAGCCAAGTAACTGGCCTGCCGTTGAAGCCACACCTAACATCAATAAACCTAAACCGCGAACTAAAATAGCCATTAATGCAATCGACATCAGACCTAATGGGCCACCTAAATACATCCACCAAACACCCGGTAATTCAAGGGTTAGGTGTCCCAATGCCATACGAATGACTAACGCAATCGTTAAAACAGTAAAGCCAACAATAAAGTTCCACGTGATAGAAACCATCATTGAGCCTGTCGCTTCGGCAACTTTAGAGTTACCTGCTGGCTGCCAACCGGCTAATAGACCCGCTAAGAACGGCAGAATAGCTAAATAAATTGCTGAGCTCGAATGCCACTGTGGTGACACCACAAATAAAGTCGCAACAACAGCAAACACGGCGCCTAATACACGAAACGTGGTAAACGGTTTTTTCTCATCGATACCAATACCAAAACGGTCGCATAATAGCCCAGAAAGTAATAATGCGGAGATTAATGCTGTTTGGAAGGTTGCAATCCCTAATGCACTGGCGGATGCCCCTTCAGAAAACACGACCATTGCGCCACATAACCCTGCAAACCAGTTCCACAGCGGAATTTTTTTGTTTTTAATTAAACTCGGAATTGCTGCAAATTGTTGTCGGGTTTGTTTTTTCGCAATAATGATAAAAAACATCACAACCAAACCGCTAGCAAAGGAAATAACCGCGCTCGCATTACCATCTTTTAAAACATCACCGAGCTGCCCATTCACTGCGGATTGCATTGGCGATAACATACCGGCTAATACCGTCGCTATCATTAAAAACGGAGTAGAATAACTTTTAGCACTCATAAAATATTCCTTTTGGATTTTGACTATGAGTCATTATTTTTGTAATCGGCTTACAAAGTGCTGAATAGAATCCAGCACTTATTTTCTTTATTTTTGATTTTTTACTTTTAAAGAATTAATTAACGTGCGATTTGCTTTAGGATATTTACCCACATATCTGAGTAATGTTCCCAAGCCATAAATTCACGACTTCCCCAGTGCGGCGAACAGTCACTCATAAAACAACCTGTTTTTCCGTTTTCATATTGGCCAAAGACGAGTAATGGATCTTCACCAATATTTAAAACGACGTCTGTATTTTCTTTTGGCTTAACTTTGTTATAGCCTAAGAACATAGGCCAATTACCAAAACCTTTAATAGAGTCATGTTGTGTATTTTCTGGTGTTGCGAAAATACCTTCAGGCGTTTCCACACGGTCATCACCATCTAGCATTTCAACCGGTAATACTTCTGCTAATAACGTATTTTTATAATTCGCTTTCGCTTCAATACCCATAAAGGATAAATAACCGCCAATCATTAATAAACCGCCGCCTTGGCTAACATATTGCTTAATTAGGCCTAATGCATTTGGTAATACTTTCATATTATAGAAAGTATCATTTTGCAGTAAAAATGTATTAGCACCGATATCGCTGATTACAACAACATCGTATTTTTCTAATTCTTCGACAGTTTTCGGAAATGCCATTTGCACTGTGTGGGCTGGCATATAATCAATTTCCACACCTTTATTTCTTAAACACTCTAATAAAAATGTAGCGCCTTCTTCATATTTGCTTGATGTGAAGCTGTCATAACCTTTTGTGTGGATCATATGGATATGCCATGATTCACCAATAAATAAAATTTTCATTTTTTTCCTCGTTTCAGAATATTAATTTATTCAGGGGATTGAGTCACAACCTGTGAGTAGGTTGTTTGATTAATACGATGCATAACATTAATATCTTCAGGCATTTCTGAAGCGTTGCTTGTTTCAACAGCAAGGGATGAAAACGCGGATGCATAACGTAAGGCATAAGAAAATTGTTTCCCTTTCGCTAATGAAGCTGCAAGAGCGCCATTAAATGCATCACCTGCACCCGCCGTATTTTTAACAACGGCAGTGTAAGCCGGAGAATAAATGAACTTATTACCATCAAATGCAATAGAGCCTTTACTTCCGAGTGTAATGACAACTTTTTTTACACCTTTGTTATAGATAATTTCAGCTGCTTTTTTGGCAGTTTCAATGTCCACAACATTGATGTCAGAGAGCAAGCTTGCTTCTGTTTCATTCGGTGTCAAAATATCGATCTTTCCAATTAGCTCATTAACGATATTATTGTAAGGCGCAGGATTTAAGATAATCGGAATATTATATTCATTACCGATTTCAATTATTTCCCTTAATGCTTCAATATTCGTTTCCAGTTGAAGAAGAATAATATTTGAATTTACAATTTTATCTTTCTGAATTTTAACCTCATCCGCAGTGATATCCATATTTGAACCTGGATATATCGAAATAATATTTTCCCCACTGTTTTCAGAGACAAATATTGATGCCGTTCCTGTTTGGTATTTTTCCGTTTGGTATATTGTTGATGTTTTTATTTTTGATGAAGAAATAAAATTTATTGCATATTCACTAAATTGATCAGTCCCTATTTTAGTAATAAAATGCACAGGTGAATCGGAATAACTTGCTGCTAGTGCTTGGTTACAACCTTTTCCACCTGGTGAAAAAATAAATTTATTCGATAACAATGATTCACCCGCTTCAGGAAGTCGAGGTAAATAACTAATCATATCAACGTTAAATGAACCTAATACACATACTTTACCTAACACGGCATCATCCTTATCTGTTCTTTCATTAAAACTTTCATTGCACTCAAGAAATTGAATAATTTCCTTTTTAGCAACTTTGTCTAGGGTTTCAAATTCGATATATGCGCCACCATGGCAACGGCTAATAATTCCTTTTTTTGCTAAAGAATTTAAATCCGCCCTAATGGTTTCTTTCGTGACATTAAGTTCTTTCGATAAAACAGAAACTTTTGCTGAGCCTGTATTTTTTAAAATACTAATTATTTTCTTATGTCGTTCTGCTTTCATGCCATTTTACCTCATGGCATTTACTCTAATTTATACCCTGTTACGTTAATGTGACTATACTCATACCTTCCCATTCAAAAGCAAAAAAAAGCAAAAAGCATAAAAATAAAAACAAAAAAAACCAAAAAAGAACAACCAAAGCTAAATGGACTATTATTATCAATATAATATTAGAATTGATTAATTAATTTAATTGAATTTCAACTTACCACTGTAAATATAAGAAAATATTAACTCTCCTTTCTTTAATTATTTAATTTTAAAATAAACAGTTTATTTAAAATTTTAAAGCTAAATTATCAAACCATCATACACCATCAATTTGGTTTTATTATAACAAATACTCTTATCCATCGTTGTAACCTATAAATAATGAAGAAGCCGCTATTTGTGATGGTATTCACAATTCAATACATTCATACAAACCAACAGCAAGAACTGGTTGAAGCAGAGGAACATGGCAGAGGTAGGTTAAGTGGGATTGTGATGTTTTACGCCTTTGAAGCAAAGCATTGTTCGCTAAAGGCGCTAACGTGACTTGGAGGGACTTAAAACTATAAAAACAAAAACGGGGACTTACGCCCCCGTTTTAATCATATAGACCAAACTGATGTTACTTATCAGCAGGCATGCCTTTCTTTTCATGCACCATCATTAGTGCTTGCTCTACGCTGCGCTCGATAATCACTCGGCGCTGATCATTTTCAGGCAGCAGTTTTAACATCATTTGCCATGCTGAAATCGCCTCTGCGTAACGCTCTTGCTCAAAAGCATTGAAAGCAAAAATACTTAACGCTTTTACATTCGTGCGGTCTTCTGCAATCAGCTTTTTCAGTAACTCTGCACCTTGGCGATTATCTTCAGGGTCAGAGGAACGCGTTAAGACTTCTGCATAACCAATCACCACATTCTCATCTTTCGGTGAAAGGCGGTACGCACGGCCATACGCATCGGTTGCCATCGTTGCGTTACCCAGCACCATGCCTATGCGCCCTAACATCACCCATGCTTCTACATTTTGCGGGTCTTCTTGTAAGCGAGTACGCAAGCCTAATGCTAAGTGCTCCATTTCCGCATTATTCAGCGGCGGCTCTGACGGGTCTAAGGCTCTATCCAGCAAGGCAGGTGCTTGTTGATAAGCATTATTCCAATCGGCAACTTTTTCATAGCTGCCCACTTGATAATACGCCCCAGCAGCAACGCCGAGTGCTATGACTACGCCCGGCAGGTAAACCCAATTACTTGCCCGTGAAGCTTCCGGAATTTCATCTTCTTCTCCGTTTTCGACTTGCTTGATGCGCACGCGTTTTTTCGAGCGGGCAAAAATAATCCAACCACCAATGATAATCGCGGCAAATGGCAGCCCCCATAACATTATGGTTAATGGCGTTAATGGTGGGTTATAAGTAACAAAGTAACCATAACGCGCCACCATATAATCGACGATTTCATCACGGTTTTTGCCTTCTTTCATCAACTCATACACTTTTTGGCGTAAATCCAGTGCAATCATCGAGTTAGAATCGGCAATACTGTTATTTTGGCACTTAGGACAACGCAACTCTTCCGTTAATTTACGAAATTGCTGCTCTTGCTGTTCGTTATCAAACGTAAATACTTCCGTAGAGGCATACGTGATTGTTGCACTAAGAGCCAACATCAATAAACCGAGTAAATACCTCATTGGTTCGCCTCCTGGTTATAGCGCTCCCAAAGGGGCTTAAATTCTTTTTCCCAGACACGTTCATCCATTGCCCCTGCGTGGCGGTAACGGATAATGCCATTGCCATCAATAAGGAAGGTTTCTGGCGCACCATAAACCCCAAGATCAAGCGCTAACATGCCTTCACCATCAAATAAACTCAATGCATAAGGGTTGCCCAGCTGACGCAACCACACAACCGCTTTGTCGCGTTTGTCTTTGTAATTTAAGCCAACCACACGCACACCTTGCGCGGATAATGTGTTGAGGTATTGGTGCTCTGCACGGCAAGTGACGCACCATGTTGCCCAAACATTCAATAAGATAGGCTGGCCTTGCGTTAACACCTCTGACTCGTAATGCTTTCCGGGGTTTTCTAACGATTCCAAGCGGAAAACGGGCACGGGCTTGCCAATTAATGCCGATTCCAATAAACGTGGGTCATCGCCCTCTGCATTACGCATCAACTGCCACAGCAATACCGCAGCTATCCCTGCGAAGATAATAAAAGGGATTAAAAAGACTTTGCGGTTCATGCTGTTTCCCCTTGTAATTTACGACGACGATAACGTGGGTCAAACAGGCAGAACAACGCGCCGATTGCCATTAACACACCGCCAGACCAAATCCAGCGAACAAAAGGTTTATAATACAAACGCATGGTCCACGTGTTTTTATCGACTTCCTCACCGAGAGCAGCATATAAATCGCGGGTAATCCCACCATCAATCGCCGCTTCAGTCATAACGGCACGGCTCACGCTGTAAAAACGTTTTTCGGGCATTAAGATGCTAACCACTTTGTCGTTTTTGGTGACGGAAATACTGCCGATAACCCCTTGGTAGTTCGGGCCATCCGCTTCATGTACACCATTAAATGTGAAGGTGTAACCGTGAATAGCAATGTTATCCCCCGGTTTCATTTTCACATCGCGCTCAATACTGTAGTTTTGACTAAAGGCAATCCCGACAATGGTGACCGCTAAGCCTAAGTGCGCACAAACCATGCCCCAGTAACTTGGGGTAAGTTTGATTTTTTTGCTAATACGCACTTTCATTTCAGCGAACGCTAAAATGGCAATCCATATTGCCATCATCAAACCGACTACGGTTAGTGCTTCAACGCGGTCTTCCATCAGCATAGGTAATGCAAATGACAGAATCAGCGTCATCACCGTTGCAATAATCAGCATTTTTTTAATCGCCACAGGACGGTCACGCCCCCAGCGAACCAATGGCCCAATCCCTAATAACAAGGCAAAAGGCACCATCAATGCAATGAACATGGTGTTAAAGAACGGTTCACCAATAGAAATGGTGCCTAACCCGATTTGTTTATGCACTAACGGCAGTAATGTACCAAGCAGCACCACAAGCATCGCCGCAGTTAAAATCACGTTATTACCCAATAACATTGACTCTCGTGACCACAGCGCATTGTTGACCCGTGAACGAACTTTATGGCCTCGTAACGCAAACACCAACAGCGAGCCACCAATCACCAGCACCATAAATGCTAAGATGAATAGCCCGCGGGATGGGTCAGAAGCGAACGCATGCACGGAAACCAATACGCCCGATCGCACTAAGAATGTACCGAGTAAACATAATGAGAAAGCAAATATCGACAAGAGCAATGACCACGCTTTAAACGTCGCCCGTTGTTCTGTCACTGATAAAGAGTGGATTAACGCCGTTCCCACCAACCATGGCATAAAGGAGGCATTCTCTACTGGGTCCCAGAACCACCAGCCGCCCCAACCAAGCTCATAATATGCCCATGCGGAACCTAACATGATCCCGAGGGTTAAGAAGAACCACGCAGCCATCGTCCAAGGGCGTGCAAAACGGGTAAAGGAGCTGTCTAATCGCCCACTGAGCAAGGCCGCAATCGCAAAGGCAAATGCCACCGAGAAGCCCACATACCCCATATACAATAAAGGTGGGTGGAAGATAAGACCGGGGTCTTGCAACAATGGGTTCAGGTCGCGCCCTTCAATCGGAAACGACGGCAATGTGCGTGAAAATGGGTTTGAGGTAAAAATGATAAACAACAAGAAACCGACGCTCACCATCCCCATTACAGCAAGCACGCGAGCAACGATATCCAGCGGCATGCGATAGCTAAACAGCGCAACCGCAAATGTCCAGCCACTCATCAACAAGACCCATAACAACAGGGAACCTTCGTGAGCGCCCCACGTTGCGGCAACGCGGTACCAAATCGGCAGTTGAGTATTGGAGTTGTTCGCCACATAAGTGACAGAGAAATCATTTACGACAAACGCATTGACGAGAACAAGAAACGCCCCCGTCACACAAAGAAACAGTAACCACGCCAATGGGCGCGATGAAGCCATCAAACGTGTATCGTTACGCGCCACGCCCCATAATGGGTAGATGGACAACAAAACGGCAAGGCCTAGCGCTAAGCACAATAAAATGCTACCAATTTCTGGGATCATGACGCATTTTCCTTATAGGCTGCGGCAGGTCTCCGGTGGTTTTCTTGCATCGCTTTTTCCACTTCTGGCGGCGTGTAGTTTTCATCATGTTTTGCCAGTACTTCTTTCGCTAAAACATGGTTGTTTTCTTGTAATTCACCTTGTACGACGACGCCTTGCCCCTCTTTAAATAAGTCCGGCAAGATGCCTTCATAACTGACATCAATTTCGGCTTCTGCATCATAAACAGTGAAGGTGATTTTTAATGATTTTGGATCAGCATCGCGCACGACACTGCCTGGCATGACCATACCCCCCACACGTAAACGTTGCCCAACCTCAGGCATTTGCTGAGTTTCACGTTTACCGTAAATGATTTCACCGGGTGTATAAAAGAGGTCAATACTTGAGCGCAGTGCGTAGAGGATCAGTGCTAGCGTTAAGCCAACTCCAATAAGTATGGAACAAATCAACCAAAGTCGGTTACGACGACGAATATTCACATCCCCTCCCTACGCGCTCTTGCGGCTTTTTGTCTTTGTTCGCGAGCTTGCTGTTGAATAATGGCATTAATAATTATTTTTCGTTGGATAACGGTATGTATACAGAGTAGCAAAATGGGAATTAAAGTCAGCGCTACCGCCAACCAGACATAAAACCCATAGCCTCCCATCGCAAAGAAATCGCTCCAAGATGCAAATGCACTGGTCATTGAGGGCGCCCTCCTTTTTTCACAATATCGAGCACCCAAGGGCGATTACGTTCGAGAACCAATAACTGATTACGTAAGCGAATGAGTGTTAAAGAGATAAATAAGAATAAATACCCGAGGATAGCTAACCGTAGTGGTGTGCGCATCGCTGGGTTGATACTTTCTTGCATCCGTGTTGACGGCTGATGCAGCGTTTGCCACCATTCAACAGAGTAATGAATGATAGGTAAGTTAATCACGCCAATTAATACTAAAATCGCCGCGGCTTTGCCTGCGGTACGGCGATCATCAAAAGCATGCCATAACGCAATAACGCCCACATACAGAAAAAATAGAATCAATTCAGAGGTTAAGCGTGCATCCCACACCCACCAAGCGCCCCACATCGGCTTACCCCAGGTCGCGCCAGTGACTAATGCAATGAAAGTAAAGACCGCGCCAACGGGTGCCATCGCGGCAATCGCCAGTTCAGACACTTTCATCTGCCACACCAGCCCAATAAAGGCCGTGATAGCCATAGTGGCATAAATCCCCATTGACCACATCGCAGCAGGCACGTGGATATACATGATGCGGTAGCTCTCGCTTTGTACTTTATCGGTTGGTGCAAAACCGAAGCCCCAGACCCAACCTACCGCTAAACAAATCACACTTAATATAATAAACCACGGTACTAGACGCCCACATAACCGGTAAAGGTTAACGGGGATGGCAAGTTGATGAAGCTTTTTCCACATAGTTTAATTACCCTGATTTATTATATTGTTAGTAAATGCTGAGTGACAGCATCATACAATACACATTAAAAAAGCAAAGATATTGATTTAACACAAATATAACTTAGGCTGATTATACTCTTACGCATAATCAGCCTATTTCGTGATCATCACTTATAATTCATTGAGATAACTCATCATAAAACGATGTCTCCAAATTAAAAGCCCGGCTCGACTTCGCGCATATCAGGCAGCTTATGAGCAATCCCTTTATGGCAGTCTATACAGGTTTTACCATCCGTAACGGCTTGGTCATGCATTTTGGCTGCAACCCCTTTTTGGGCTGTGAAATCCATATACTCAAAGTTGTGGCAGTTACGGCACTCCTGCGAGTCATTGTTTTTCATGCGCCGCCACTCACTTTGCGCCATGGCTAAACGGTGATCTTCAAATTTTTGCGGTGTATCGATAATGCCAAAAATTTTCCCGTATAACTCTTTACTGGCTTGGATTTTACGCACCATTTTCGGGCCAAATTCGTGAGGTACGTGGCAATCTGGGCAAGTTGCACGAACACCACTACGGTTAGTATAGTGAATTGTATCCATATATTCTTCATAGACATTTTCACGCATTTCGTGACAGCTAATACAAAATTCTTCAGTATTTGCCATCTCCATACCGGTGTTGAACCCGCCCCAGAAAATCACGCCACTGACAAAGCCAATTAGCAATAAAGTGCCTAATGCTAAACGGCTTGGTCTACGCCACCACTGCCATATACGTCCAATAATCCCAAACAAGCCTTTTTTCTTCGGCTTGTCGCCCGTTGTTGGTTTTTCGTTATTATTTGCCATAATTCCCCCTTATTTCCCAAAGCCTTTGGATGGGGTAAATGTGTTATCAATGATAGCCGGCGTATCAGATTGCGGTACATGGCACTGTAAACAGAAATAACGGTTTGGTGCGACTTCACCCAACACTTTCCCCGTGGCATCCATAAAGTGTGTTGGGCTAACACGCGGCGCACCTGTCGTACGGTAGTTTTCAACGCCGTGGCACTGTAAACAACGGTTTGTGTTGGTGGTAATTTGGTAACCATCCACACTATGTGGGATCATCGGTGGCTGGTTCACATAGTTTAGTGCCATTCTTTCTTGCTCTTTAGGAATATGAATACTTCCCTCAGTCGTACCAGACACTTCAGGTGATTGCGTCAAATCGACACCATTAGCAGCCCAAACTAGGCCACTAACAACAAAGAGCATACCTGCGATTGCGCGGCTTAGCGTCTTTTTCAGGACTGAATTTTTCATGATTTAGCTCCCGAGCTCCATCGTAGTGTTATTTTAAAAACATCCTCAGAACAGACGTCGATACAGCGACCGCACGTGATGCAGTCTTTATCGGAAATCAATGCTGGGGCTTGTTTATCGAGGACCGGGGCACGCAACACTTGCGGCTCCGGACAAACGTGGAAACAATCCATACAGCGGCTACAGTCTTTTTTATTCACCGCTGTGACGACCAGTGCGCCTTTACAACCCGCGACACCATACAGTGCGCCTAATGGGCAAAGGTGGCCGCACCATCCATGTTCCACTACCAATAAATCGAATAAAAACAGCGCTACTAAAACCAATGCGCCACTTCCAAAACCGAAAATTAAACTGCGCCCCATTAATGAAACTGGGTTTAGCCATTCCCACAGTAACGTGCCTGTCACCGCTGACCCCACTAAAATCACCACCAGCAACACATAACGAATGTAACGTGGAATGGTGGCAGATTGGTTCAGGTCAAACTTACGGCGCAGCCATGCCGCGGCGTCAGTTATCGGATTAACAGGGCAAACCCAACTGCAAAAAATGCGTTTACCTAATAGCGCATACACACCGAACACGATGGCGGCACCGATCAGCGCAGAGATCCCCGGTAAGTAACCACTTGCTAAGCTCTCTAACGTAATCAGTGGGTCGGTCAATGGCACAGTGTCTAACAATAAGCTGCTGCTATAGTTCCCGTGTAAGATCCACACACCAAACCATGGACCACTCAAAAACATCGCTAGCACCAATAATTGGCTGACACGCCTTAATACCAACCATTTGTGGCTCTGCCACCACCCTTTTTTTGCCTGAGCTTCACGTCCGGCGTCGCGTTTACGATTTGCCATTGTTTCCCTCCAGCCAACCAAAACGGTAATGATGGCCTAATTCACCTTTCGCCAAGTCTCTTGGCAACACTTTGATAGCCGCTTCTTCCAACACACAAGCTTGCTCGCATTTACCACAACCCGTGCAGTAATTGCTGTTTACGGTTGGTAAGAAACGCGCGTGTTTACCTGTTCGATGGTTTTGCTCAAGTTCCAATGTGATAGCTTCGTCAATAAGCGGACAAACGCGGTAACACACATCGCAACGCAACCCTTGGAAATTCAGACAGTTTTCTTGGTCAAGTAACACAGCCAAGCCCATACGCGCATCATTGATAGACTCAATGTCTTTATCCAGCGCGCCACTTGGGCACACTTTCGCGCAGGGAATGTCTTCACACATTTCACATGGATTTTCGCGGGCGATAAAATACGGTGTTCCCGCTGCCAGACCTGATGCCAATGTGGCTAATTTCAACATGTCATAAGGGCAGGCTTGAACGCATTGACCACAGCGCACACAGGCACTGGCAAATGCCGTTTCATTCAGCGCACCCGGCGGGCGAAGTCTCACACCGCTCGCTCGGGAGGTTTGTTGCTGAAGCCCCAGTACCACACCAACAGCCACTAACCCACCTGCTGCGCGACCTACATCACGCAAAAAGCGACGGCGACTATTCTGGGACTTAACCTTGTTAGGATTAGTTTTCTGGGGCATGAGCAATTACACCTTTTCCAGTTTAACGGCACATTTTTTGTAGTCCGTTTCTTTCGAAAGTGGGTCAGTCGCATCCAGTGTTAAGTTATTCACTAATTGCGCTGCATCAAAGAACGCCATGTACACCAAGCCTTTTGGTGGTCTATTACGGCCGCGAGTTTCAACGATAGTTGTCACATCACCGCGACGAGAAACCACTTTGACTTTGTCACCACGACGCAATCCACGGTCTTTCGCATCGAGTGGATGCATAAACACTAACGATTCAGGGAAAGCACGGTGCAATTCAGGCACACGGCGGGTCATACTACCGGTATGCCAATGTTCAAGGACACGCCCTGTTGATAACCACAGGTCATATTCTTTATCTGGTGATTCCGCGGCGGGCTCAAATGGCAGAGCAAAAATCACCGCTTTGCCGTCTGGTTTACCGTAGAATTGGTAACCTTCACCCGCTTTAACGTAAGGGTCATTCCCTTCGCTATAACGCCATTGAGTTTCTTTGCCATCCACCACTGGCCAACGGATACCGCGAGCTTTGTGGTAAGCATCAAAGTCCGCTAAGTCATGACCATGACCACGGCCAAACCCTGCGTACTCTTCAAATAAGCCTTTTTGTAAGTAGAAGCCTAACTCACGTGACTCATCGTTTAGCTGGTCATCTGCTAATTCGCTGATAGGGAATTTACTCACAGCTTCATTCGCAAATAAGACGTCGTACAACGTTTTACCACGCAGTTCTGGTTTTTTCGCCAGTAACTCTTCTGGCCACACTTCGTCAGTTTTAAAGCGTTTAGAGAATAACACCATCTGCATTAAGTCAGATTTAGCTTCGCCCGGCGCTTGAACTTGTTGGCGCCAGAATTGAGTACGACGCTCTGCGTTACCGTAAGCCCCTTCTTTCTCTACCCACATTGCGGTAGGTAAGATTAAGTCGGCAGCCAATGCACTGACCGTTGGGTATGGGTCAGATACCACGATAAAGTTACGCGGATCGCGCCACCCCGGCATACGCTCTTCGTTGATATTTGGGCCCGCTTGCATGTTGTTATTACACATGACCCAGTAGAAATTCAGCTTCCCGTCTTTTAGGGCACGGTCTTGTGCAACGGCGTGTAAACCCACTTTTTCTGGGATAGTGCCCGCAGGTAATCCCCAAACACCTTCTACTTTTTCACGGTGTTTTTCGTTAGTGACCACCATATCCGCAGGTAAACGGTGTGAGAAAGTTCCCACTTCACGTGCAGTACCACAGGCTGATGGCTGACCCGTTAAGGAGAACGGACCACAACCCGGTTGAGAAATTTTGCCGGTTAATAAGTGCAGGTTGTACGCAAGGTTATTTGCCCAAACACCACGAGTGTGCTGGTTAAAGCCCATTGTCCAGTAAGAAACCACTTTGGTTTTCGGGTTCGCATACAGCTCCGCTAATTCAACTAACTGGTCTTTTGGTACACCCGTCATTTCTGCGGTTTTGTCTAAGGTATATTCCGCAACGAAGGCTTTGTATTCATCCCATGTCATTGGTTCAGAGGCATCAGAACCTGCGTTTTTCGCGCTTTTTTCTAATGGGTGAGTCGGACGTAAACCATAACCGATGTCTGTTGCACCACGGCGTAAGTTAACGTGTTTATCCAAGAAATCCTGATTAACTGCATTATTTTCAATAATATAGTTCGCAATATAGTTCAAGATTACCAAGTCAGACTGCGGCGTAAATACAATGCCATTATCCGCAAGTTCAAAGCTACGGTGTTTAAACGTAGACAGCACCGCAACACGTACGTCTGGATTAGATAAACGACGGTTAGTAATGCGCGACCATAAAATCGGGTGCATTTCGGCCATGTTTGAGCCCCACAGAACGAAAGCATCTGCGTGCTCAATATCATCATAACAACCCATCGGTTCATCCATACCAAAGGTACGCATAAAACCGACTACCGCTGACGCCATACAGTGGCGCGCATTCGGGTCTAAGTTGTTAGAACGAAAACCACCTTTAAACAGTTTAGATGAGGCATAACCTTCCCAAACTGTCCATTGACCCGAACCGAACATGCCGATCCCTTCTGGGCCTTTTTCTTTTAAGGTGGTTTTGACTTTTTCTTCCATGACATCAAATGCTTGTTCCCACGTAATCGGAGTGAATTCGCCATTTTTGTCATATTCACCGTCTTTCATGCGCAGCATTGGCTGCGTTAAACGGTCTTTTCCGTACATGATTTTCGGTAAGAAATAACCTTTGATACAGTTTAGGCCACGGTTTACAGGGGCTTCAGGGTCACCTTGGCTCGCAACAATACGGCCATTTTGTGTGCCAACAAGGACACCACAACCTGTACCGCAGAAACGGCATGGGGCTTTGTCCCACTTAATGCTTTCTTGTTGACCGACGACCGCTTTCGCAATACTGGGTGTGCCAATACCTGCCGCCGCAGCAGCGGCCGCTATCGCATTGGCTTTCATAAAGCTACGACGACTGAGTTTCATAATCTTCCTCACCTTGCTCATCCTGCTGGTGATACACCAGCGAAACATCTAGCACGCCTTCTAAATCGCGTACTAAATCAATAGTATCTAACAACGTTTTACTGCCTTGCCCTTCAACAACGACAATCAGTTTTCCGTTTTCAGGGGCGCTAATCGCCACTTCACAGTTCGGAAACTGATTTATTTTCTCGGTCACAGCAGACATTCGTTCGCTTTTTATTTGTACAATCAAACTGCACACTTGATATTTACTGTGCATGTTCATGCTCCACGGTAATGGCTGATACAGGGCAACCTGCAACACAGGCACCACAGCCTGTACAGCCTTGTGTTTCTATTTTTGGCTGGTAAATACCTGCCAGTGACGGACGAAAAGAGATAACTTCAGGTTCACAACTGTCTTGGCAACGGCGGCATTCGATAGATTTAAATGCAAGGCAGTTTTGACCGATAGAAACGGTGATATCCCAAGGTTGGGTTTGTTGTGGCAGGAAAATAGGTTCAGGACAGGCGGTCGCACACGCGTAGCAAAAGGTACATTCGCCACGTTTAAAATCGACAACAGGGTATCCGCCTGCGCCAGCTTGCAAAATAGTCGTTTCACAACTTTCTACGCAAGCGTTGCAACGGGTACACTTTTCAATAAAGTGCGCTTCACTACCACTCCATGGCGGTCGAACCACTGGAGCGGCATTACGCCACGCACCAGTTAATACTCCCCGACGGGTGAGATCAACCATGTTTATTTCCTTTACATTGCCAACAAAATCGTAAAAAAGTACTGATAAACCGCAGTTTTTATATGTGTATTATTTATGAGAAATATTAACGATAGAGGTTAGAAAAATACATACTACCTAGTAGGTAAAAGGAGTAATAACACGACTTACAACTGAAAATCACCGTATCCGAATTCCTGATAACTTTTGAATATCAAAACGACTAAAATCAGGGAATACCGACAATTTTTTAATTATTTTTTAACAATCATTCAATATAGATATTTAATTTAGACGCGAGTTTTAATGTTCTAAGTTTAAATTAACACCAATATCTACCACCAAAGTGGTAGATGTAATGTCATTTTGAAAAAAATTAATTGCAAGTTTTTTGATATTACGCACGATTTATTTCTTATTTTACTTTGCGAAATATAAAAAGGATCACATCAAAAGATAATACTATTAAAAATCAATTTATTATATAAAACAAACCTCATGGGTAAAAATAAGAATCATTACTAAATAATTACCCTAAATGATCAATTTAAAACTAGTCAATAATAACTATAGCAGTTTCTTTAATACTCCGTATTTATTATTTATCTGCATTCTATTTCTTTAATCCAAATTATCTTTTGATCAAAAACAATATTTTTTGTGTGGTTTTTTGTTACACATATAAGTTGGCAATGTCTTGATAGCATCTGTCTGTTTGCTATCAAACCTATATAACAAAAAATACCCAAAATCGTTCGGGCAGGATTACCCCCTAAAATAATCGCTCGAAACATGAAGGGATGGTTGGCTCACATTACTCGAGGCCCTTTTTATGGCAAACATAAGAAATAATGTACTGTGCTTACTGAGTCTAATTGCAGGAATATTTCTCTTTACCTCTGTTCATGCACAAACCCCTACTCCGACTAAGGATGGCACCTCCACAATAAATACACGAAATGAAACTTTCGAAGCCGCTCACCCAGACCAATACCACTCTTGGCGAGCAACCTCTGAACAAGCTAACCGCGAAGATGCCCTGGCAGAAGATCCGCGTTTAGTGATTCTTTGGGCAGGATACCCATTCTCCCGTGACTATAACAAACCACGGGGTCATGCGTATGCCATCATTGATGTGCGCGAAACATTGCGTACAGGCGCACCAAAAGATGCACAAGATGGCCCTCTACCGATGGCTTGTTGGAGCTGTAAAAGCCCCGATGTTGCAAGACTTATTCAAGAACATGGTGAAGATGGCTATTTTGAAGGTAAATGGGCAAAAGGTGGCCCAGAAGTCGTTAATGTTCTCGGTTGCGGTGACTGCCACAAAACTGACTCCCCTGATTTTGCGAAAGGAAAACCTGAGCTCACCCTAACGCGCCCTTATGCAGAGCGTGCGATGGAAACCATTGGTAAACCATTCGACCAAGCGAGCCGCTTTGATCAACAATCCATGGTGTGTGGTCAATGCCACGTTGAGTACTATTTCTCTGGCGACAAAAAAGCCGTTAAGTTCCCGTGGGATAACGGAACCAAAGTCGAAGAAATGGAAGTGTACTACGACAACATCGGTTTCTCTGATTGGACAAATACACTCTCTAAAGCGCCACTGTTAAAAGCACAACACCCTGAATATGAAACATGGAGCGCAGGCATTCACGGTAAAAACAATGTGACTTGTATTGATTGCCACATGCCGAAACTGCAAAACGAAAAAGGCGAACTGTATACCAGCCATAAAATTGGTAACCCGTTCGATAATTTCGAGCAAACCTGTAGCAACTGCCACACTCAAAGCAAACAACAGCTGCAAGATGTCGTTGCAGAGCGTAAACATGCTATCCAAGAAATGAAAATCAAAGTGGAAGATCAGTTAGTTCGTGCTCACTTTGAGGCGAAAGCCGCTTGGGATGCAGGTGCAACGGAAGACGAAATGAAGCCAATCCTAACCGATATTCGCCATGCACAATGGCGCTGGGACTTAGCGATTGCGTCTCACGGTATCCATATGCATGCCCCTGATGAAGGCTTACGCATGTTAGGTGGCGCAATGGATAAAGCCGCGGATGCACGGACTAAACTTGCTCGTCTGCTTGGTTCGAAAGGCATCACCCATGAAATTGCCATCCCAGATATTTCCACTAAAGAAAAAGCGCAAAAAGCCATTGGTTTAGACATGCAAAAAATCAATGCTGAGAAACAAGAGTTCTTAAAAACTGTTGTTCCACAGTGGGATGAACAAGCTCGTAAAAATGACCTATTAGCCAAATAACCGCATTTGCCCCGATGATAAGGGGCAATACAACCAATGGAGTAATTATGAGCGTACTACGTTCGTTATTCACTGCTGGGGTGCTGGCAACAGGCTTATTATGGGCAGCTGCCGCCTCCGCTACACCTCAAATTGCTGAGGAAAATGCTGATGGCCGTTGGGTTGTCACACAGCAACGCAGCGCTGATGGTGCATGCTTAGATTGCCACAAGCCTGACAAAGAAGGCATGCACGGCACGCACTCAGAAGTGGTCAACCCAAACAATAACTTACCCGTGACTTGTACCAACTGCCACGGTAACCCAGGGCCTGATCACCGCGAAGGCGTAAAAGATGTTATGCGCTTCAATAACCCGATGTACACGGTGGAACAGCAAAACAGTGTCTGTTTATCTTGCCACTTACCGGAGCAACTACAAAAAGCATTCTGGCCCCATGATGTCCACGTGACAAAAGTGGCCTGTGCCAGTTGCCATGACCTCCATCCAAAACAAGATACGATGAAGGTACTGACCGATAAAGGCAAAGTGAAGATTTGTGTTGATTGCCACTCTGAGCAGCGCGACAACCCTGCTTTCAACCCAGCAGCGGTGAAATTGCGTAAGGAGCAGCCATGAGTTGTTCTCGTCGTCAATTCATTATTTATTCAGGAGCACTGGCGGCGGTAGGAGGGATGGCTGGCCAAACTCTGGCGAATACCATGAAAATAGACGGCGTTCGCTACGGTATGATCCACGATGAAAATTTGTGTATCGGCTGTACGGCATGCATGGATGCGTGCCGCGAGGTAAACCAAGTCCCAGAGGGTGTTTCACGGTTAACCATTATTCGTAGTGAACCCATCGGCCAGTTTCCAGATGTCAAATATCGCTTCTTTCGCCATTCATGCCAACACTGCGAAAGTGCACCTTGTGTTGATGTCTGCCCAACAGGCGCTTCCTTTATCGATAAAACCACAGGGATTGTGGATGTAAACCCAGACTTGTGCGTGGGCTGCCAATACTGCATCGCGGCATGCCCTTACCGTGTGCGGTTTATTCACCCAGTCAATAAAACAGCGGATAAATGCGATTTTTGTCGAAAAACCAATCTGAAAAATGGCAAGCAACCTGCTTGTGTTGAGTCTTGCCCAACCAAAGCACTCACATTTGGTAATTTGGACGATCCGAAGAGTGATATTTCTTTGATGTTAAAAGAGAAACCTACTTATCGATTTAAAATCGCACTTGGTACTCACCCCAAAATGTACCGAGTTCCATTCAAATATGGGGAGGTTAGCCAATGACAACCGCTTCTGCTTTCCATTTTGAATCACTGGTTTGGGACTGGCCTATCGCGGTTTACCTATTTTTAATCGGTATTTCTGCGGGCTTGGTTGTATTAGCCGTGTTATTGCGCCAGTACTACCCTAACGCCGCTGGCAGTGACAGCACCTTAATGCGCACGACCCTGATTTTAGCGCCAACCACCATTGTGCTGGGCTTATTGATTTTGATTCTCCATTTAACACGTCCATGGACGTTTTGGAAATTGATGTTCCATTACAGCCCAACCTCCGTCATGTCGATGGGGGTAATGCTATTCCAAGTGTATATGGCGGTCTTAGTGGTTTGGCTGGCTAAAATTTATGAAACCGAACTGATTGGCTTGCAACAAAAATGGCTGCCGAAACTCAGCATCATTCCTCGAGTCTTAGCAATGCTCACCCGAGTGATGCGCTTTCTCGATATCATTATGCTGGTTTTAGCGGTATTGCTGGGCGCTTATACAGGCTTCTTGCTATCAGCCTTAAAATCTTATCCGTTCTTAAACAATCCATTATTACCTGCTTTATTCCTATTCTCTGGAATATCGTCAGGAATTGCCGTGTCATTAATTGCATTAGCATTACGCTATCGCAAAAATATTCATAACCCAGAAGCTGCCTTTTTGCATCGCGTAGAAGGGTTTGTAATTTGGTTAGAGATATTCCTATTGGCGGCATTTTTTGTCGGCTTAGCCTTAGGTGATGACGGTAAAATTCGTTCATTAGTTGCTGCATTAGGCGGCGGATTCTGGACGTGGTGGTTCTGGATTGGTGTGGTTGGATTCGGTTTTATTATCCCATTAGCCTTAAAAAAATGGGCGGATAAAAGCCACGGTGCAGCAAGAATTTTGCTGGTAAGTGGTGCAAGTTTATTCGGCGTATTTTGCCTGCGTTTTTTTGTGTTATATGCAGGGCAATTGACGGTTGCATAATTTATTCAAGAATAAAGGTGATAATTGGAACTAATACTCCCAGAAGTGGGTTTCATCTGCCTTGTGCTGGCGCTGGGTCTCACCAGTTTCCAAGCATTATTTGGGTTTATTGGTCACTTCAGACATGTTCCGAGGCAGATGCCTCAGAACGTGTTTTGGACATCTTTGCAGTTTATCCTATTGCTCGGCGCGTATATTTGTTTAACCGTCAGTTTTATTAACAGTGATTTTTCGGTGGTTTATGTTGCTCAACATAGCCACCGACTCTCTCCGTTATCCATCAAAATTGCCGCTGTTTGGGGCGGGCACGAAGGGTCATTATTCCTCTGGTTACTGTTTATCTCCGCTTGGAGTACCTTATTTGCGTGGCGCTACCGTCAGCAAAATCACCCATTATTTTCATTAACGCTTACCCTACTCGCCATTGTTAATGCGGCTTTATTGCTGTTTATTGTTCTGTACTCCGACCCTTTCGCACGTATTTTCCCTCCAGCAATTGAAGGGAGAGATCTCAACCCAATGCTGCAACATTGGGGCTTAATCCTGCACCCCCCACTTCTTTATTTAGGTTATAGCGGGTTAATCGTGGTTTGTGCTGTAGTCATTGGCTCTCTTTTATCTAATGCCTTTAATGCAACAACCGCTTGGGTTTGCTGGCGCTTCCTCGTACCTAGTTGGTGTATACTCACTCTCGGTATCATCCTTGGCTCATGGTGGGCTTATAGTGAGTTGGGCTGGGGTGGATGGTGGTTTTGGGATCCTGTCGAAAACGCATCTTTGTTACCGTGGCTGAGTGCTACCGCACTCCTTCATAGCTTAGCCGTATCACGTAAAAATGGGCTCTATCGCCATTGGTCAATATTACTCGCTATCGCAACATTTATTCTGTCATTATTAGGAACACTGATAGTCCGTTCCGGCATTTTAATGTCTGTACACGCCTTCGCATTAGACAATGTAAGAGCCGTCCCGCTCTTTATATTATTCAGTTTTTTAAGTCTCTCCAGCTTACTTATCTATGGGTGGAAGGCCAAAGTAGCTGACAGTACAAACCAAGAAAAAACACAGCGTGAAGTTTATTTATTACTCACATTAATCTTATTCGTCGCCGTGCTATTTATTGTACTCACAGGTACGCTGTACCCAATGATTTATACGCTATTTAGCTGGGGTAAAATTTCGGTTGGCGCGCCCTACTTCAACCAAACCTTATTGCCATTTGGCATCCTGATGTTGCTGGTAATCACATTAAGTGCATTTAATCCTAATCAGAAAAAACACCGTATTCTTTATATTGCACTTTTCTGCTTATTACTTGGCCTAGTGTTAGCGTCACAAGGTGCTATTATCGCGATAGCCTGTAGTTTATTAGTGGCTATTTTGTTGATTTTATGGTTAAAACCCTTACAAACGATCCGCCAACAGCTTCCGGCTTTACTAGCGCATACTGGCGTGGTTATTTTTGCTGCGGGTATTGCCTTATCCGTCGGTAGCCGTCAAGAAACCAGTGTCAATCTGGCCGTTGGGCAAACCATCACATTGGCAGGCTATCAATTTAAATTTACTGATTTACAACTTGCTGCACAATCGAATTACACCACTGAAAAAGCCATTATCCATATTACTCAAGAGGACCAATTTCAACATGATTTAATTACCGAACGCCGTTTTTATTTGGCTCGGCAACAATTAATGATAGAACCTGGTATCAACTGGGGATGGCTTCGTAACTGGTATGCCGTGCTCGGTGAGAAAACCAGTGACCAACATTATGCAATGCGCTTTTATGTGCAAGATGGTATTCAATGGATATGGGGCGGTGGCATATTCATGTGCCTAGGGCTGTTATTTGGCTGGATACGAGGGCGAAAAAAACATGGTTAATCTCTTACGCGCCCTATTTTTATTATTGATTTCAATGGTCGCAAATGCGCAAATTGTCGATACTTGGCAATTTAATTCTGCTGAAGAACAAGAATATTCTTTGCAGATTGCCTCACAACTGCGTTGCCCTCAATGCCAAAATCAAAATCTATTAGAGTCTAACGCCCCTACCGCTGTCAGTATGCGCCATCAAGTGTATAAAATGGTGTCAGAAGGAAAAGATCAAACCCAAATAGTGCAGTATATGACTGACCGCTACGGTGATTTTGTCCTGTACAATCCGCCTATTAATTTCACCACCGCCATTCTTTGGATATTGCCTTTTTTTGCATTTTGTCTGATTTCTTACTACCTCATACACGCCATTCGTACCCAACGAAAACAAGGGTCGCCACAATCATCAGTAAGCCAGCCAGAACAATTACTGGCTATGCCTGAATTAAATTCGCAACTAAATATATGGAATCGCAAACTCAATATTTCACTCATCGTATTATTCGCAGGCATTACGGCAAGCTATTTTTTATTGCCCCGTTTTCAATTAACTTATAATGAATACCAACGTATTTCTGACCCAATAAACGCCTTTACGCCATTAGAACAAGAACAAAATGACTTATTACGCCTACAAAATGATATTCGTCAATCTCCTGAAAACGGTGAGCTTTGGGCCGTTCTTGGGGAGTATTATTTATACCAAAATAGCTTTGATAATGCGTTAATCGCCTACCAGAGAGCCTTAAAATACACAGGTGAAAATGCACAGTTGTATTCCGCTATTGCCACTGTTTTATACTATCAAGCGGGCCAGCACCTAACAGATGATACCTTAGCCGTTATCAACAAAGCACTCAGCCTTGATAATAATGAAGTGACTGCACTTATGTTACTCGCTTCTGATGCGTTTATGAATGCAAACTATGATAAAGCCATTCGAATTTGGCAAACCTTACTCGATAGCAATAGTCCTCGGATTAATCGAGCCCAACTTATTGAAGCTATTCAAATGGCAAAAATCATGAATAATAAACAATAATAACTTTATTCTAATATTGCTAACCTTAGGTATTAATACATGCTAATCTATCACTAAGTGATATTTCCCCTCAAAAGGATGACAATCTATTTAAATATGTAATTTTTCGTTTCTTATTGATTGTCATTATTTCCTTCCTCTATTACTTAAAAAAAATTTATGCTAGATTGAATGAAATCAGCATTTCTTAATATGTACGCGTAAAATACCGTAAGTAATTTAGTCATATAATCTATATATACTAATTATATTAACTATTTTTAGCTACGCATTATTAGGAATAATTAAAATAACTACACATAGAAATAAACACTATGAAAAATAAAATATTTTCATTTTTAGTCATTGGCCTTATAGCTGGCGCTTCGTTTGTCGCTGGTGTTGCCAGCAACTATACACCGGATTTAGATATTGTTTCTAAATCACAAAAAGCGGTGGAAGACTTCTTAGCTTTTCCGAAAACAGCGGAATATAAAAACGTTAAATATCATGAAATAAGAGAAACTCTAGACCATGGTATGCTAGGTTATGTTTGTGGGGAAGTGCTCATTTTTACTGCACAAAACACTTATAGCTTTAAGCGATTTGTTGTTAAAACATACCTGCATCAAGATGGGCGTAATGTGGTTTCCATTCCACTAATCGACAGTGATGAGAAAGAGTTTCCAAATGATGATTTTAATATTCTTTGGAATAAATATTGCAATAATTAACAAAACGTAAATATTTCACACTTCATATTTATGATTTAACTTAATTAAAAAAGTAAGAAGCATATATATTAAATATAAATTTGATACCAAATAACCTTGGCAATACCTAGACTTACCCATTTTAAAAAAATAACAAAGCCCCATATAGCGTTAATGTGACCACTAATATTTGGAAAACATATTATTAAAGATCACCTCACAGCCATGGGGCTTTATTTTTATTTGCAACTCTCTGAGTTTTGGCAACAGCAAGAGGAAGATCCTGTAATTGCAGCTTCTTGGATCGGTGGGCATTTAACTGAGCCATAAGAACAAAAAACGCAGCAATCCCCTTTTAATGGTTTCAACAAAACACCACAATGTTTGCATTCATAAAACCATTGGCATGCATCCGTTGGCATTTCTTCCGTTTCAGATTTCCCGCATTCAGGGCAGGTAATTGTGGACATTAATTCTATTTGTTGGTTGTTCATTTCCTCTCCGTACATCCCAGTCTCATTATTGTTTATCTTATGATGATAGCGTGAATTTACCCTGATTTCCTTGAGCTAAATGCAGAACAAGATAAAAATTACTATTCTGATAGTAATTCAAAGCCGCTTGATATAAAGTCTTTCCCCTTTTTTGTTTGGCTACTCAACTTTTTGGAGGCGTGATGTTTATTGGCTTTGATTATGGAACATCCAACTGTGCTGTCGCGGTAATGGAAAATGGCGTTCCTAAACTATTACCTTTGGAGGGTAATCAGGCTTACATTCCATCGACGCTTTGTGCCCCAACGAGAGAATCCGTCTCTGAACATTTATTTCGTCATTGCAAAATTTCACCTTCCGATAATATTGGGCAACAAATTCTAAGAAGATCAATCGCATTTAACCAAGAAGAAGGGATTGATTTAGTGCCAGAAGACATTGTTTTCGGCCAAGCTGCATTGGATTTGTATCTACGGGATCCCCGTGACGTATATTACGTTAAATCACCAAAGTCATTTTTAGGTGCTTCAGGCTTACATGAAACACAAATAAGCTTTTTTGAAGATCTGGTTTGCGCCATGATGCGTAATATAAAAGATACTGCTGAAATCAGTACACAAAATCAGATAGCAGATACAGTCATTGGGCGACCAATTAACTTTCATGGTCGTGGGGGGGAAACCGCCAACCAGCAAGCAGAAGCTATTTTATATCGCGCAGCAAAACGGGCTGGCTTCCATAATATTGCCTTTCAATTTGAACCCGTTGCAGCGGGTTTAGAATATGAGTCAACACTAAATAATGACCAGATAATCCTAGTCGTTGATATTGGCGGTGGAACAACAGATTGTTCATTAATTCAAATGGGACCAAGCTACCGCGCTACTAAAGACAGAACGCAATCGTTATTAGCTCACAGTGGTCAACGTGTAGGCGGAAATGATCTTGATATTTACCTCGCCTTAAAACAATTAATGCAACCTTTTGGTATGGAGAGTCAATCACTCTCAGGGCTAAAAATGCCATTTTTGCAATTTTGGAACCCCATTGCCATTAACAATGTGGAAGCCCAAAAGGAATTTTATTCAAGGCCAAATTTATTAGCACTCACCCGCTTAAAACAAGATGCCAAAGAACCAGAAAAGATTGCTCGTTTGCTGGAAGTTTATAACCAAACATTAGGTTATAGCCTTGTTCGCAAAGCAGAGGAAGCCAAAATCGCATTATCAAATAGCACTGAATATTTAGCGAAAATTAATCTAATGAGCGAAATATTAGAAGTGAATATTCATCATGACCAAATGGTTGAGTCTATTGAATCACCCAAAAGTAAAATGATTGAACTGGTGAAAGAAGCGGTTATTCAAGGTGGCGTACAACCTGATGCCGTTTTTGTTACCGGAGGAAGTGCTCGCTCACCTGTATTACACCAAGCGATTACCCAAGAACTCCCTAATATTCCAATTGTAAAAGGTGATGATTTTGGCTCCGTCACGGCTGGATTAGCGCGCTGGGCAGAAACCTGTTTTAAATAAAAGGAACGGTAGCTTACCTAAAATTAATGCCGCATTACGCGGCATTAATTAAAAACTATTTTTTTACTTTATGAACAATATCAAAGTACTTATCTTTGCTATCTTGTTCTGGGTAAATACGGTAAGTATATTCTTCCGGAGTCACAGTGACATTTTCAACAACACGGGTAAATAAGACTTCACCCTTATCATTTTTTGCCGTTAATGACCGTGTTTTTCCATTTTCATCAAACGACCAATCCCCTTTCATTTTCGGTTTGCCATCGAAAGTGGTCATGTTAAATGTACCATCAGGGTAATACTCAGCTAAACCAAAGAAATTAGCGACTTGCTTATCATCAGCACTTACCGCTTTTTTATCTTGATCCAACGCTTCCGTCGTTGTCCAAACTTTGCCGACCATAATTTCTTCGTAAGCATTTAATTTATGTTCTGCACTTTGAACTTGTGTAGCAGCTTGAGTTGTAGCGGCATGAATACCAAATGACATAGTAGATACAACAGCAAATAATGTAGGTACTAATAGTTTTTTCATTTTTTCCTCTCAATTAACGCTAACGACAGCATTTATATTATTTAGGTTAACGATATGAGCCTTATTATCAAAATAGTATTACGTTTATTTACAAGATAACATTTTGTTACATGAAATATTTAGATTTTCAATCTAAAAATGATGATTTTTATACGCGTTATTAATACTAAATAACGTCTATTTTAAACCTCACCAGCCAATAATTTATTGATTAACCAATAGCCTGCCTTACCTGGAGGGCTATTTTTAGACCAAACTAAATCAACATCTATTTTACGAGGCCATAAATCGTAATTTAGGCTAACTAATACATTATGTCCAAATTGTTTAACTAACCATGTAGGTAAAATAGCCCAGCCAATACCTTGCTCCGCCATTTCCAATAACAATAAATAATTCGGTGCTAGCCAATTTTTCTCGCTGTTAATAATAATTTGGCTGCTGCTACTCAAGCGCAATTGACGGGTCATGGTTAAATGCTGGTAAGTCACCTCCTTTTCTAATGCTAAAGGATGTGTTTTTAATACATATAATCCGAGCTCACCTTGAATAGGTAGACGTGAAAAAGAAATATCGGCAGGGTATTCAGTCCTCGACTCCATCATTCCAACATGAGCCTGCTGGTTTTGGATCATCTCAATAACCGCATTATTTTCTGCAATTAGAAATTCGAATTCAATATGAGGGAATTGTCTATTTAGTGTTGTTAGAATATGCTCAGCATGGGGTGGCTGATAAATATCTGAAAAAGCACAACTTAATTGTGGCTCTATATCAGGCGATAATTCCACTCTTAATGCTTGCAAACGCTCATCCGCTGATAATATATCTTCAACCAAACTCAACACTTTTTTCCCTGCCAGTGTTAACGTAGATTCACGGCCTTGTCTGTCAAATAACACAAAACCCATGTCATCCTCAAAGCCACTTATCGTGCTACTGATCGTGGACTGACTTTTATTGAGCTTCCTTGCTGCCGCAGAAAATGATTTTAGCGATGCCGCCTCTACAAAGGTACGCAATGTTTCAATGGAATAATTCATAAGGTATCGGTTTTATCGATGGCTGCCATTTTGTATATATAGTAAAAATTGCCAATAATTGCACCTGTTTTTTACTAATACACTATTTTGCTATAAGTTTGAGGTTGTTATGAGCAAGCATACAAAAACATTAACTGAACGAATTTTTCATGCAGTTTCATTTGAAGTCATTGCGATTGCAATAACTGCACCGGTCAGTGCATGGATTTTAGGGCGCTCAATTTTCCAGATGGGAACAGTGGCTATCGTACTTTCCACGCTCGCGATGTTATTAAACCTATTTTATAACATGCTATTTGACCGTTTTTGGCCTTTATCAAAAGGCCCAAGGCCCGCAAAAGTACGTGTAGCCCATGCCGTTGGCTTCGAATTAAGTTTCGTTATCTTAGGTGTCCCAATGTTGGCTTTATTATTAAAGATGACGCTCTGGGATGCGTTTATTTTAGAAGTTGGCTTTTTTGCCTTTTTCTTATTTTATACTTATGCATTTAATCTGGTATACGATATTTTACGTGTACGTTGGTTTGCACGCCAGGAAATGCAAGCGAAAACCATTAAGCCAATAACAAAACGCACCTAATTTTCTCAGTAACACCGAATATCAATACATTCGGTGTTATCTTTATTCTCCCGTCAATTTTATCAAGTCATCCGCCCTATTATTGCAAAAAACTTTCGTTAATTTATTAATAGATGCGTTTTTTGCATTCAACATTTGCAGAAATGTCAATTTTCCCTTTATCTCTCATCACTTATATTTAGCGCATTAAAGAAACAAACACTTAAAGTCACAAGCCATTTTGACGGGCTAAACTGTTTAAAGGTATTTAAATGAAAATCTTATTTATTTCATCTGCATTTTTATTGTTCTGTAATATGAGTGCACAAGCCGATACTCGCGCACATGAAAATGCAATTATTTCGCTAAAGTTCAATGAAAATAACACGTCTTATGCGAACGAAGCCGCAATTGCAGCCCATGCAAAGGCAGCTAATTTACCCAAGAGTGAAATCAATGGAGTGGCTAAGCCTTTTTCACAAATGAATGTTCATGAAAAAGCCATAACCACATTAAGTTTCACTGAAAATAATATGTCTCCTTCCATTTTGCGCATCATGGCGTCACATATCCAAGCAGGCCAACTCCCTGCTGATAATATTTCGGGTATTAGCAAACCTATTTCCGAAATGGATAGCCATGAAAAAGCAGCGGTGGCATTAAGTTTTACCCACAACAACCAGTCCCCTTCGACTCTCTATGCAATAGAACAACATTTAATTCGGAGCCAAAAAAAATAAGAAAATTCATTATTATTTCTCTATCTTGATTTATCACACACTCAATATGTTTAAGGCTTAGGAGAGTTATCCTAAGCCTTTATATTAAGTAATTCACCTTTCATCTACCACATTCAATTGATAATAACTACCATTTGCAATTGATAATTATTTACATATAATCCGATTTATCATTTTTATTTATGATTATGAAAAGAACAATAAATCTGAAAAGATCCCGAGGCTCTATGATAAATCGAAAAATCTTGATGCTTACTTTATCAATTGCACTGCATGTTTTGGTTGTTGGCTCTCTGATTTATGCCACAACAACGTCTTTAACGCCAAAAAATCAAGCACAGTGGGAATCTCCAACTATTTCAATTGCACTCACTCAAGCTGAGCAAAAAAATGCCTCTGAAGAAGCAATACCAACGGATTCAGCACCTGAAGAAATAAAAATAAATTCAGAGACTTTCGTCGAGAAAGCCGCAATTGCTGTGCCTAAAAAACAGAATAAAGTTGAAAAAAAGACTGAAGATCCCATAAAACCTAAAGAAACCAAGATTGTAAAAAATGCTGAAAATCCTAAAAAACCTTTAGAGAAAAAAACAGTCCCCCAAACCAGTCTTGCACAACAACAAAAAGATGGCAGTCGTGTATCTTCCCAATCATTAGGAAGTAAAAGCCCAATAACACAACAAGTTTCAGGCTCCGAAGATAATCAATTAATCAATGCTTATCGTGAAAAACTACGTCAAGAAGTCGAACGTAATAAACAATATCCACGCCGAGCTAAAAAAATGAAAAATCGTGGTATAGCTAAGGTTCAGTTTCAACTAAACCATAATGGCGAAATTAGCTTAATTCGTTTAGAGAGTAGCTCTGGAAATGAGCTATTAGATAATGCAGCTCTATTAGCGGTACAAAAAAGTAACTCGGTCGGTAAACCACCAGCAGGTTTTGCACAGTCCATTACACTCAATATTGAATTTCATTAGTTTTTAGCCTAACGATAAAATCAATTAACTCATTAGTCGAGGGATTTCCATGCCTTACATATGACTGTTGGTATGGTCGTAGTGGGTTAAATATCTTTCATTAGTGGGATATTTTCCCCCTCTTCTCGTCGACAAGTATCTGGTGATTCGTTACGATGATAAAAATAATGAAGAAATCAATATATTGGCATAAACACAAACAAGCCAAATCCTTCAATTACATTTTAAATTCAAATAGTTAATCCATTTTAGTAATATTAAAAGACGAAGCGAATCAGTATGGAACAAAAACAATTAGATGATTTTTCACTGTGCATCCAAACGTTAGGTGCACTGTTTTCCTATGACCCCTCAGACTCTCGTGTTAGCAAATTGATTGCGTTGTTTAGCTCTAGTGAATGGCTAACTGAATGGCCTTTCACTGTGCATTATAATTGCCAACGGATTGATCAGTTATTCCAAGGCCAAGCAAATCAATCTGAATCACTAAAAGAGGCTTATGAGCGGTTATTTATTGGCTCTAATGCCCTCCCTGCTCCGCCTTGGGGGTCTGTCTATCTCGACAAAGAAAATGTTCTATTTGGTATTTCTACTCTTGAATTAAGAGCTTGGTTACGTAATAACCAAGTTAATATTGAATTAAGTGCCAACGAGCCAGAAGACCATGTTGGGTTATTATTTTTATTAACGGCGTGGGTTATTCAAAATAAACCCGAATTATTGAATGACTTATTGGAAATTCATTTCTTACCTTGGGTATATCGCTACTTGGAAAAAGTGCAGTTAGAAGGCGGTAGTGCTTTTTATGAAGCCACAGCCTTATTGGCAACAGAAACCTTAAAATATTTGCAAAAAGAAGCTCAATTAACACCAGTAAATAAAGAACTCTATTTATAATATTATTTCTTCAATTGAAAGCACCCTATAACATATTAGGGCGCTTTTTTTTATTATGGATGTTGCTTAGGAATATGGTAAGCACCCACTAACTATAGCGTCGATAAAGCGTTATCTAAATCCGCCAATAAATCACTAATATCTTCACAACCAACCGAAAAACGCAGCAACCCATCAGTTACACCTTGTGCAATTCGTTCCTCTTCAGGGATACAAGCATGGGACATAATCTTAGGATAAGAAATAATTGACTCAATACCCCCTAAGCTCACTGCAACTAATGGAATACGAATCGCATCTAAAAATAATTTCACATTCTTTTCATTACCTAAATCAAAGGAAACAACCATTCCCCCATTTTTAGATTGTTGCATATGAATATGGTGATTTGGGTGTGAAACCAAGCCTGGATAAAACACCGTTTTTACTTTCGAATGCTGGTTCAGATATTCTGCAAGTTTCTGTGCATTCTCACTGGATCGTTCAACCCGCATTGCCATTGATTTTAAACCGCGCATGGTCAACCAACTATCAAATGGCGCAGCAATACTGCCAATAGCCACCGCTGATTTGTGTAACCATTTTGCATATTCGGCGTTATTTGTCGCAACGGTTCCTAAAATAACGTCACTGTGCCCATTAATAAATTTGGTGGCACTGTTAATAGAAAAATCAATACCTAATGAAATCACATCAGATAATAACGGCGTCATAAATGTGTTATCACATACCGTAATTAAATTATTCTTTTTTGCCAAACCGATAACTGCATTTAAGTCTGTGACTTGCAGTGTCGGGTTAGATGGCGTCTCAATATAGAATGCCTTGGTATTTTCTTGTATTGCTTCTGCGTAGTTTTTAGGGTCTGTCGCATCAACAAATGTCACAGAAATGCCATAGCGAGGCAAAAACTCAGTCATTAACTGGAAAGTGCCGCCATAAATATTTTTGCAAGCAACGATATGATCTCCCTGACTAAACCCCAATAAAACGGCACTAATCGCCGCCATTCCTGATGAAAAAACCTCAGCAAATTGTGCATTTTCAATGGAGCAAATTGCTTCGCTTAATGCATCACGAGTTGGGTTTGAAAAACGCGAATAAATATACGCATAATTTTCTTCAATATTACTTTGCGAATACGTTGACGATTGATACAACGGAATAGATGAACTTCCCGTGTATTTATCCGTCATTGGGTAACCGTGTATAACTTTAGTATTAATCTTCATAGGTACATCACATTTTTAATATAGGTTTAAATACTTACTACATTGATTTCAGAATAAGCAAATAAAGCAGGTGAACCGCCAGTATGAATAAACAAAAGCGGCTGACTCCCCTCAATGGTTTCTTTTAAAATATTATCGATTACCCCTGCCATGGCTTTCCCCGTATAAACAGGGTCGAGTAAAATACCTTCCTTTTGCGCTAATAACTCAATGGCTTGCTGCCCTTTGTTATTTGGAGCCCCATAAGCAGGTGAAAAGTATTGATCCCATAACAGCACATTCGGAAAATCAGCAATGTTTAATAACTCACCAATTTCATGTTGTAGCCTTTCAACTTTTGGCTGTTGCTGTTCAACCGTGCGTGAAACGGTCACACCAATAACCGGCGTTTGCGGTAACACGGCCTGTAACCCCATCGCCAATCCTGCATGAGTCCCCGCACTGCCTGAAGCAACAATCACCGCGGCAAAATCAATCTCTTGTGGTTTTTGCTGTGCAATTTCTAAAGCACAATTCACATACCCCAGCGAACCTAGTGCATTCGACCCACCAACAGGCACTACATAAGCATTTTCTAACCCCAATGATTCAATTAATGCTTTCATCTGCATATTAGGGTCAGTTAATTCTTCACAAAAGTAGCAGCGGGTATTAAACAAATCCGTCAGGAGTTTATTGCCATTATTTAAAAATAAGGAATTGCCGCTTTGCAGCGGGTTTTCCAATAATGCGACACATTCTAAACCGTACATTGCGGCAACGGCTGCCGTTTGGCGAACATGGTTAGATTGTATAGCCCCCGCCGTGACTAATACTTTGGCTTTTTTCTGTAGTGCATCAGCAATAATAAACTCTAACTTACGCAATTTGTTGCCCCCCATGGCAAGGGGGGTCATATCATCGCGTTTAATATAAATTTCACGACCAAGATATTCAGATATATTATTCAGTTTCATCAATGGCGTTGCCGTATGTAATAAGTCAATTTTTGCTATTGCTGAAAGCCTTTCTTGTATACTCATTTGAATATAATCCCGATTAATATGTGAAACCTAAGTAGAGATAAACCATCAGCGCAAATGCGGCGGTAACCGTGGCATAAGGCATTTGTGTTCGAATATGTTCAATATGGTCGCAATCCGTTGCCATAGAAGCCACAATCGCATCACTGGAAATTGGGGAAGTCATATCACCATAAATAGACCCAGCGATAGCTGCACCAATCATATATTCCACTGGCATACCCACTGAAATACCTAATTGCACGCCGATTGGGATCATAATGGCAAATGTTCCCCATGATGTGCCTGTCGCTAATGACATCACGGCGCTAATTAAGAAAATAAAACCAATTGAGAATCCAGGAGAAATAACACCCGAAGTCACTTCTGCAATATAAGCTCCGGTATTTAAATCAGAAGAAACCGTACCCATTAAGAAAGCTAAGATCATAACTGAGCTGATTTTCACCATACTCGCATAACCGATATATAATTCTTTAAAGAAACTCTCAATATTTAATACGCGACGCGCTAAGAACCAGACAAAGGAAACTAGCGTTCCAAACATTACGCCCCAATAAACGGATGTTGAGCCGCTACCTTTACTAAAGTCACCATTACCCGTGATATATAAAGCCACTGGCACCATTAATACTGTAGATAAAATTGGGATAAAGAAATTTAAAGATGTATGGCAATTAGGATGTTCAATAATATCGTCGTCATCTTGCTCTATATTTTCGGCAGATAAGATATTTAACGACTCTTCATGAGCACGCAGTTCAGCCTTTTTCATTGGTCCCCATGAAAAGTTGGAGAAAATATAAAACAACACTGAAGCTAAAGAGAACCATGCCATGATATTAAACACCATCGAGCTGGCTAAAATCTCAAAGGGTTCACCAGTAATAAACCCTTTTGAAATTTGCACGCCAATCACCCCCATCATCGCTGCACCCCAGCCGTTTATCATCGCTGATGAACACACCGACACGCAGGATGTTTGCACGATATAAGACATTTTCTCTGGTGATACACCATAATTTTTCGCGAGTGTTTTTGTTGAAGCGCCCGCAATTAATTGGTTAATTGAACTTTCAATAAAAATTAATGACGTAATAATCATTGCCATTAATTGGACGGCTTTTCTATTTTTAATTAATTTGGTTTTATTGGTTAATAACCTAACAAGTGACCTAACACCACCTGTAACCACGACAAGCCGCATAATACCGCCTATCATAACCATAAATAGAATTGTTTTTGTATTTCCTGGTGAGGCAAAAGTATTAATAATCCCATCAAGCGTACCGTTAACCCCTAATAAAATATTATGGTCATTAATAACAGTAAACCCGACTAATATTCCCAATAATAAAGATAAAATAACTTGGCGTGTGAAAATAGCTAAAAGTATCGTGACCAGTGGAGTGACAATGGTCCAGATTCCATAATCATTCATGGGATGCTCTCTTATTATAGTTTATTGTATTTTTAATTAAGATAATGCTTTTTCTAAATCATTTAATAAGTCATTAATATCTTCAATACCTACCGATAAACGCAATGTCGTATCGTAAACATGAATACTTTCTCTTTCTTCTTTCGTCATTGAACCATGAGACATCGTTGCTGAGTGGTTTACCATACTTTCCACACCACCAAGAGATTCAGCTAACACAAAATAAGTCACTTTAGATAAGAAATTTTTGGTGTCCTCGATATCCCCTTTAAGTTTTATCGTCACAACAGCCCCACCAGTTCGCATCTGCGTTTTACATAGCTGGTGTTGTGGGTGTGATGGTAGCCCTGGGTAATAAACGTGTTCAATTTTCGGATGTGTGGCTAAATATTCTGCAACTTGTTGTGCATTGCTGCATTGTGCTGACATGCGTAATGCCAATGTTTTTAAGCCACGTAATGCGAGGTATGAATCAAACGGGGAAGCAATCGCACCAAGTGTGGTTTTTAGAAAATCAAGTCGGCTCGCAATATCTTCACGCTGAGTGATAACGGCTCCGCCAATTAAATCTGAGTGACCACCGATATATTTGCTTGCTGATAACATCACTAAATCAGCACCTAATTCTAACGGTTTTTGGTTCCATGCAGTTGCAAATGTATTATCCACACACGTTAATATATTATGCGTTTTCGCTAATGCACAAACCGCTGTTATATCCACTAACTCTAATAATGGATTAGTTGGGCTTTCAATCCAAATTAAGCGAGTGTTATCTTTTATTTTAGCTTTAACCTCATCAAGGTTATTTAAGTCAACATAATCAATTTCGTGGCCACAATTTTCGGTTGCAACACGCTCAAATAAGCGAAAGGTCCCGCCATAAACGCCTTTCATGGCAATAATGTGGGAGTCTTTTGGTAATAAGTTCAAAACTAAACTTGAAGCAGCAACTCCAGAAGCGGTTGCTGTTGCATAGGTTCCTCCTTCAATTTCAGCCAATAACGTTTCATAAGCATAACGTGTAGGATTACTGCAACGGGAATAACAATATTCTCCATGCTCCGTTAAACTCTGTTGAACAAAGGTACTTGCGGTTGTGATTGCAGGAAAAATAGCATGATTGACGGTATCTTGCTGTTTCCCACCATGAATTAAAACTGTAGCAATATTCTTAGTCATTATTAAAAACCCAATCATAGAAAGATAACGAAATGTTTATTTATATTTGTTGCTAAAAGGAATATGCCATAGGGAAATAGAAAATTTTTTCTAAAAATCGATGACTTTATACAAATTTAGAGAAAATTTTTCTAAAAACGAATTAATAACCTTAAAATACAATAGGTTGATTAATTAAAGTGAAATGAGTGTGCCGTCACAATATCATTATTTAGTTTATCAACATCGTCTAAACCTATAGAAAACTATCGTTAACTTATTAAAACTAAAGAATAATTGTAGATTAAAGGTTAATTATATTATCGAGTAATGTAACTGATTATTATAAAAATCATAATTAGAATAATACTTTTATCTGCAATTTCACCTGTCATCTCCACTGACTTACTCTTTAATACTGATATGGTAGAAATTTATTCTCTTCTACTGTTTCGCTATTTCTCTTGCAACCTAATCCGTTATCTACGTCTACCAACGACCAACTAAAAAATCACGAACAAAAAACACACACTAATATCTATATTCGTAATAAAAATGATGAATAGTAGGAATGCACACAAAATAACCTGATTAATACTCATACAACTTGTATATTAAAAACCATAAAGTTTATTATGTTTATTAAATTCAAAATCAACCTTTGAATTAAAACATTGGTTTATTTATACCCAGAATTATATTTTATATAGAAAAATCGAATAAAACCAAACAAAAACACCAGCCATGTAAAACAAAAAACCAAAATAAAAAAAACCGTGATTATTTATATTAAATGATTAAATTTATTTTATAATTTCAAAATACCCATTTAATTTCAATTAGATAAGCAAGAATCAAACAATCACTTGTATCTAAATTATTTAGTATGATAGAGTCGAAAAGTACCTACAAATATAGGTATCCTGCGTATTAACCTTTCACACTATAGTGAAGTTATATATCGAACAATTAAATTCGGTTAAGTTAATTTGTGACATAAGAAAATAACGGAGAGAGTAAAAAACACTTACAAAAATTATTAATTTATTTTAATTGGATAATTACGGTTAAGTTTTTTATCTAGTGCTGCACATATTTATTTAATTTAAAGAAAAATGAAGCTGTGTATATTGCACTTATTCCAACCTTTATTTTTAGATGTAATAACTCACGTAGAACACAATAAAAATAGCCTTACTAACGACAAACACACTATTAGGAACCCATTATGACTAATCATTTTTTAGTGCACGAACCCGCCATGCTAAAACTGCTGGAACAGGTCGTCAATATCGAATCAGGCTCTTACGACAAGGCTGGCGTCGATAACCATGCCGCTGTGTGGTGCGAAAAATACCAAGCAATGGGGTTTGAAGTTGAAGTCATTGAAAATGAGTCATTAGGCAACAACTACCGCATTTATTACCCATCTGTGAAGGCCGATATCTTAATTTTACTGCACTTAGATACTGTTTTCCCTAAAGGCACTGTTGCAGAGCGCCCATTTAGCATTGAAGGTGACAGAGCTTACGGCCCGGGCGTGATTGACATGAAAGGCAGTCATGTCATGGTGTACCAAGTCATGAAGCAACTGTATGACAACCAAGACGCACGCTATAAAAATATCGAAATCCTACTCAATTGCGATGAAGAAATTGGTTCTATTTCATCCCGTGGCGTGATTGAAAAATGCGCATTAGGTAAGCGTTATGCCCTTGTCATGGAACCTGCTCGTGCCAATGGTGCCATTGTCAGCGCACGCCGTGGTGTGGGTACTTATGTGCTAAACATCGAAGGGAAGGCCTCTCACTCGGGTATAGCCCCGGAAGCAGGTATCAGTGCTATTCAAGAATTATCCTACAAAATCCAAAGCTTACATGCTCTCAGTGCCCATGACCAAGGCTTATCCGTTAACGTTGGCCTTATTTCAGGTGGAACATCAGTCAATACAGTTGCACCTAATGCACGAGCAGAAATCGATGTGCGAATTTCCTCTGAAGAACAAGGTGTAGAGATCGACAAAAAAGTCAGAGAAGTGTGCAGCAAACCTGTATTAGACGGTATCAAACTCACCTTAACTGGCGGTATTAATCGCCCTCCAATGGCGAAAACAGATGAAAGCACCGTACTTATCGACATCATCAAGCAAGAAGCGACGAATTTAAATATCGAGTTAATCGATGTTTCAACTGGTGGTGGTTCTGACGCATCTTTTACTGCGGGTGTAGGCACAGCTACTGTCGATGGTTTAGGCCCAATTGGTGGCTACCAACACAGCGATAAAGAATATTTAGAAATTCCATCTTTAACTGAACGAGCGCAGTTATTTTTCAATGTATTACAACGTATTACACAATAAATAATAATCCAACAGGATAATAATATGGCAACAACGTCAACAACCACACCAACACCAACAAAAAAACGCTCAGAAGGTTTAAACCCTTACGTTTTATTGTTTTTCATTTTAGTCATCGCGGGTATTGCGACATGGATCGTTCCCGCAGGGCAATATGCATCAGAAACCAAAGTCATTACCATGGTCAAAGATGGTATTGAAACGAAAGTATCTAGCTCTTACACCATACCGGGCAGTTATGAGCGTTTACCAGAACAACACGGTATTTTGCCGGGGCAAATTTTCACCTCTATTGCCGATGGTTTAGTTAAAGCTGCACCAATTATCTTTTTAATTATTTTTACGGGTGGCGCGTTACATCTTCTTGAAGAAACTGGCGCTATCAAAAAAGTACTGAATAATATTTCGCGCAGTAAGAAGCTCAATGATTTCCTGTTAATTACGATTTTCTTTGTCGTATTTTCTATTTTAGGCACCACAGGCATCGTCGTTAACTCAATTATTGCATTTGTTCCTATCGGGTTGCTTGTCGCAAAATCCGTTGGAATGGATGATAAATTTGGTGCGGCATTGGTTTATGTTGCAGCCTACGCTGGCTTTAACGCCTCAATTATGGCACCGATGACCGTTGGTTTATCCCAAGGCTTAGCTGACGTTCCACTGCTATCTGGCCTTGGTTTTCGTATGGTAATTTATATCGCCTTCGTCATCGCAGGTATCCTATTTTTAACTTTCTATACCAAAAAATGCCGTAAGCAAGGTATGGTGCGCCCAGAAATTGCTACCGATGATGCTGATCACCAAACGTCAAAAATTTCGGCGCTGCACATCATCACCCTGTCATATAGTGCATTCTGCTTAGTCGGTTTTATTTTTGGCGCTGTCGAGTGGGGTTGGGGTGAAAAAGAGATGATGGCCATGTTTATCATCTTAGGCGTGGGTGTCGGTGTACTCAACCGTATGTCACCAAACAGTATCGCAACGGGCTTTTTAAAAGGCTGTGCGGGGATGGTTGGCGGTGCATTTATCGTTGGTATGGCACGCGCCATTGCGATTGTGTTATCTGATGGCATGATCTTAGACACCATCGTCAATGCCATTATTTCAATGATGGATGGCTTGCCAAAAACCCTTTCTGCACTCTCGATGTTTGCAACCGCCGCGATTATGCACTTCTTTATTTCGTCTGGTTCAGGTGAGGCCGCTGTATTAGTGCCAATCTTTACCCCAATGGGTGACCTGTTAGAAATTACCCGCCAAACGACAGTGCAAACAGTCCTGTTAGGTGAAGGTGTGGTGAACTGTATTAACCCGACATCTGGCATCTTAATGGCCGTGTTAGCAACAGCGAAAATCCCGTATACCACGTGGGTGAAATTTATTTGGCCATTGGTATTTACATGGATTGTCATTTCTATTGTGGCTCTGGTTTATGCCGTCATGACCAATTTAGGGCCGATTTAATCCCTAAAGCCATCCCACAATAAACTGATTTAACACCACCCTTCGCGGTGGTGTTATTTTTTCAGCGTAGCAAGGAAAAGCCCGAGATTACCATTAGGGTGTGATGCGCTAATATGACAGAACCCTCCACCATTTCTTAACCTACCCGATTACCTCTTTCAAAAACATTACTTTAATTTTTTCTTAATTATCATCTAATTAGGAAAAATCATTATTGATTAATAAACAAACAAATCAATAAAGAAAGCAGTTTAATTAAAGTAACAACTGTGCCATTTTGTGAATAAAGTGATGATCATCACAATTTTTTTCACATTTAAATGTGAAGTAAAAAAACAATCAAAAAATAAATAAATTAAATAAAAACAACAGATTAATATAACAATTCTTATCAGTAAAAATAAAATTTATGTGATTACCATCATTCGAATGTGAATTTTATCGTGTAATCATGTATCACAATAACAAAGATTCACAACATCAGGAGAGTACGATGAAATCGATTAATCATGTTGCCGTTATTGGACTCGGTTCAATGGGGATGGGTATTGCAAAATCCCTGATTAGAAATAACGTACCAACCTACGGCTTTGACATTAACACCGCCGCATGCGACGAATTAAAAGCCTGCGGTGCAAAACAAGTCGGTAAAAATGCGGCTGAGTATGCCAATGAGATAGATGCTGTTTTACTCGTGGTTGTTAATGGGAAACAAGTTGAGCAAATTTTATTTAATGGGGAAACCCCATTAGCAGCAGCGCTGCGCCCGGGAACGATTGTCGTTTTACACAGCACACTCGCCGCCGAACAAGCCAAGCAAATTGAGCAAAAACTCGAACAATATCAAATTCAAATGCTGGATGCGCCAATCTCTGGCGGTGCAATTAAGGCCAACGATGGCAAACTTACCGTAATGGCATCTGGAAAACCTGAGTTATTTACTGCGCTCAAACCTGTTTTCGATGCAACTACAGAGCGCTTATACCAAGTTGGTGAAGACATCGGCATGGGCTCAACCGTGAAAACCATTCACCAGCTATTAGCCGGTGTTCACATTGCCGTTGCCGCTGAAAGTATGGCGCTCGCCGCAAAAGCAGGTATTGATTTAAACCTCATGTACGACGTTGTCACCCACGCAGCGGGCAATTCATGGATGTTTGAAAACCGCATGCAGCACGTGCTAGATGGCGATTATTCACCAAAATCCTCCGTGAATATTTTCGTGAAAGACCTTGGCCTTGTAATGGAAACAGCAAAAGCGTTGAATTTCCCACTTCCACTGGCATCAACGGCACTGCAAATGTTTACCGCAGCAAGCAACGAAGGCTTTGGTGGTGAAGATGATAGCGCGGTGATCAAAACCTTTAAAGGCATTCAATTACCTGAGAAGGGGGATAAATGAGTATTCAACTCGGTGTAATTGCAGATGACTTTACAGGTGCAACAGACATCGCGGGGTTTATGGTGCAAAGCGGTTGGAAAGTGGTGCAACTACTGAATGAACCTGATGAAAATACCGTGATCCCAAAAGATGTTGACGCCATTGTCGTCAGCCTTAAAAGCCGTTCATGCCCTGTAGATGAAGCGATTAGCGCCTCACTAAATACCTGCCAATGGCTCAAAAACCAAGCGGGTTGCCACCAAATATTTTTTAAATATTGCTCAACCTTTGATTCCACAGAAAAAGGCAATATTGGCCCGGTGACCGATGCCCTTATGCAGGCACTAAAAGCGGAGATCACGGTAGTCACCCCTGCTCTGCCTGTAAATGGCCGCACAGTCATCCACGGCCACTTGTTTGTGAATGGTAAATTGCTTAATGAGAGTGGAATGCAAGACCACCCCGTCACTCCAATGGCTGACGCAAACTTGTTGCGTGTGATGGAAAAGCAATCCCAAGGGCAAGCAGGATTAGTCGATTTAGTCACGGTTTTGCAAGGGGCTGATGCCATTAAATCACAGTTAACCACATTGCAAAACCAAGGTGTACGCTATGCCATTACCGATGCCATCACCATGGAAAACCTATTACCGATAGCCCAAGCTGCAAAAGATTTGCCGCTATTAACGGGGGGCTCTGGTTTAGGCGCTGCTATCGCTACCGTGCAAACAGGCATCGCTTGGCAACGTGATACCGCATTAGGGGAAAAACCAGCAGCAACGCAGCGTAAGGCCGTTATTTTATCAGGTAGCTGCTCGCAAATGACGAATGCGCAAGTCAATACTTACGCCGCCATTGCACCAAGCCATCAAGTAGATGTAGGCGAATGTTTATCGAACCCAGATTACGCCAAAACGTTATCTGCGTGGGTGGTTGAACACCAGTCTAACCCGCTAGCACCTATGCTGTATGCCACATTGCCTGCGGACAAACTGAAGCAAGTTCAACAGCAGTACGGCATGCAACAATCCAGTGAAAGCGTAGAAAAACTGTTCGGCGAAGTTGTTTCGCTGTTAAAGCAGCAAGGCTTTAATACCTTCATTATTGCAGGGGGAGAAACCTCTGGGAAAGTCGTTCAAAGCCTTGGTACACAACAGCTTAGTATTGGTGCCCCGATTGTTCCCGGCGTGCCATGGGTAAAAGACCGCTTAAGCGGTGATTGGTTGGCGCTGAAATCAGGTAATTTTGGCCAAGAAAACTTCTTCCAAGAAGCGCAGGAGATGTATTTATGAGTGCAGAACAAGCACTGCGTGTTGAATTATGCGAATGGGCAAAATCGATGTTCATGCGGGGCTACAGCAGCGGCGGCGCAGGCAATATCAGCGCCAAACTGCCAGACGGCACAATCATTGTGACACCGACTAACTCCAGTTTCGGCGACCTTGTCCCTGAGCGTTTAAGTAAATTAGATGCAAAAGGCAATTGGATTGATGGCGACAAACCGACCAAAGAAGTCTCCATGCACATGGCAATGTATGAACAGCGCCCTGATTGCCAAGCAGTCGTTCATTTACATTCACCGTGGTTAACAGCGTTGTCTTGCTTGGAAAATGCAGATAAAACCAATTGCTTACCCCCTATCACACCCTATTACGTGATGCGAGTTGGGCAGTTACCTTTAGTGGAATATTTACCGCCAGGCGACCCCAAAATTGGGGAGGAAATCGCCAAATTAGCCAAAACACATTCTGCCGTTTTGTTATCAAACCACGGCCCTGTTGTTGGCGGGAAGACCCTAAGACAAGCATTTTTTAATGCCGAAGAACTCGAAGATACGGCGCGTTTATATCTCACCCTATTACCTCTTGGGTTTAAAACGCTGACCGATGCCGATGTACAAGAACTCAAAGACCGTTATCCACAAAAATAACGTTATAACGAGGAACATAGAATGGCAAAGTTTGCAGCAAATCTCAGTATGATGTTTAACGAAGTTCCGTTTATTGAACGTTTTGGACGTGCAGCCAATGCGGGATTTCAAGGTGTTGAATATTTATTTCCTTATGAAGAACAACCCGCGGCGATTGTTGAGCAGCTCACTAAACATAACTTAACGCAAGTGCTGTTTAACATGCCAGCCGGTAATTGGGCTGAAGGCGAACGCGGTATGGCGTCAATACCAGGGCGCGAAAATGAGTTTCAACAAGGTGTTCATAAAGCGTTGGAATATGCCCTCGCACTGAACTGCAAACAAGTTCATGCGATGGCAGGAAAAACCAATAGCCAATTTACCCCAGAGCAACAAAAAGCGTGTTTTATTCAGAACATTCAGTACGCGGCGGATGTGATGGCAGAACATGGCATTAAAGTATTGATTGAACCTATCAATACTCGCGATATGCCGGGCTACTTTCTGACAACACAAAAACAAGCCGAAGCACTGCTCCCAGAAATAAATCGTGATAATGTATTCATTCAGTTAGATCTCTATCACTGCCAAATCATGGAAGGTGATTTACTGAAAACGATTGAGCGGCTATGGGGTAAATTCAACCACATTCAAATTGCTTCTGTGCCATTTCGCCATGAACCCGATACTGGGGAAGTCAATTATCCATGGATTTTCGATAAATTAGACGAAATGGGCTATCCGGGCTGGTTAGGGTGCGAATACATCCCCGCAGGTAAAACAGAAGATGGGCTGGCTTGGTTTAAGAAAATACAGGTTAAATAGGAATTAAGATGATCCCATCAGAGCGCAGAGACTTTATTTATCGTTATCTTCATGAATATCAAACTGTTTCTATTAGCAGTTTGGTGGAGCTAATGAACGTCTCACATATGACGGTTCGCCGTGATATCAGCGCTCTGGAGGAAGAGGGAAAAGTCGTCAGTATCAGTGGTGGTGTGAGGTTAAACAATGCCTTACACCAAGAATTACCGTGGAATGAAAAAGCCCGCCTTCATTACCAAAGTAAACGTGAAATTGGCCGTTTTGCTGCGTCTCTCGTAGAAGATGGCCAAGTTGTTTACCTTGATGCAGGCACGACAACATTCGAAATTGCCCGTGTGCTTGGGGAACGGTTTAATTTAACCATCGTGACCAATGATTTTTCTATCGTCCAGTATTTGATTAATAAGCCTCAATTGAATTTATTCCACACTGGAGGAAAAGTTGATAAGCGCAACCACTCCAGCGCCGGCAATATCGCCGTTATGATGCTAAAAAGTCTTAATATTGATGTGGCGTTTATCAGTACCAGTTCATGGGATTTTGAGCACGGTGTCTCTACTCCTCATGAAGAAAAAGTTCTGTTAAAACAAACATTATTAGAGATATCTCGCCGGAGTGTTTTAGTTTCAGACAGCAGTAAATTTGGTAAATATGGCATGTTTCGCGTATGTGCTTTGGAACAATTGGATGACATTATTTGTGACAACCATTTGCCAGAAAACATCATTAAAAAATTAGAAGAAACAAATATAAATTTCTATCCGATTGACGTGTAGAAAAAATAAAATAGACCCTAGATAGAGAACACAATATGACAACTTTTTCTTTATTAATGATAGCATTAATAGGGATTCTTATACTCCTATTAATGATAATTAAATTTAAAATTCACCCTTTTGTTGCTTTATTAATTGTCAGTTTATTTGTTGCCATTGCCACCGGTATTCCATTAGATAACGTCGTTAAAGTCGTGACGGATGGTCTTGGTGGTGTTCTTGGCTCTGTCGCTATTATTATTGGTTTGGGGGCAATGCTCGGGCAATTAATTGAACGCTCTGGCGGCGCAGAAAACTTAGCGATTAAAACCGGTAAGTCCCTTGGGGCGAAAAAAACTATTGCCGCCTTAACGATTGCAGGTTTTATTTTAGGTATTCCCGTTTTCTTTGATGTTGGCTTTATTATTTTAGCGCCAATTATTTATGGCTTTGCAAAAGTCGCTAAAATATCACCATTAAAATACGGTTTACCTATTGCAGGTGTAATGTTAACCGTGCACGTTGCACTACCGCCTCACCCAGGCCCTGTTGCAGCAGCCGGTATTTTACACGCCGACGTGGGTTTATTAACGTTAATTGGTTTTGTTATTTGTATTCCTGTCGCCATTATTGGTTATTACATTGCAAAATATATTAATCGAAAAAACTACCATTTATCTGTTGAAGTATTAGAGCAGTTGCAATTAGCCAAAGATGAACCAAGTAAAGGGGATATTGTTTATACGGATAGAGCCAACCCGCCAAAACCAGGAACGGTTATTGCGATGATTGTCATCCCAATACTCATTATTATGTTGGGAACTGTTTCATCGACATTATTAGAAAAAGGCGACCCAATAAGAACGTTCTTTACCTTTATTGGCTCTCCCATTATTGCCTTATTAATTGCACTAATTCTGGCAGTCTATTTCTTAGCATTACGACGTAATTGGACCTTACAGCATACTAACAATATTATTGGTGATGCTATTCCTGCGGCCGCTGTCGTCATTATGATCACTGGTGCGGGGGGCGTATTTGGTAAGGTCTTGGTAGAATCAGGTGTAGGAAAAGCCCTCTCAGATGCTTTAGCCATGATTGATATGCCAATTATTGTCGCTGCATTTATTATTTCACTGGTTTTACGTGCTTCGCAAGGCTCAGCAACCGTTGCTATTCTGACCACGGGTGGGTTATTAAGTGAAGCTGTAATGGGGTTAAGTGGCACACAGCTGGTATTAGTCACCCTCGCTTCTTGTTTCGGTGGCTTAGGTTTATCCCACGTGAATGACTCTGGCTTCTGGATTGTCACCCGCTACCTAGGGTTATCTGTTAGCGATGGCTTAAAAACATGGACCGTATTAACCACCCTGTTAGGGTTACTCGGGTTCTTGTTTACAGGGTTAATTTGGATGATGGTGTAATCATTCGAACTCAAAGCTTCCTTTAGCGTAAAGGAAGCTTTTTCTTGTTAGCCTGCTTAGCACTCTAAATCTCATTCCTTTCAAAAAATTAAAAACAGACAGCGCCATGCAGGGGTAGTATCATTGGCGCCATTAGCTCCTTTTTATTATTTGAGATTTTATTGTGACTTCATTTGCTGACCTCAACGCGCTGAGCGCAGAACAACTGTCTAACCTACAAGAGTTAGGTTACCTCAGTATGACCCCGATCCAAGCAGCCGCACTTCCAGCTATCCTTGCCGGGAAAGATGTTCGTGCGCAAGCCAAAACAGGCAGTGGCAAAACAGCCGCATTCGGTTTGGGTTTATTACAACGTATTGATGCCAAATTATTTAAAACCCAATCACTGGTTTTATGCCCGACTCGCGAACTCGCAGAGCAAGTCGCCAACGAATTGCGCCGCTTAGCCCGAGCAATTCCGAATCTTAAAATTCTCACCTTATGTGGTGGTGTGCCTTTTAGCGTGCAACGTGATTCCCTTGCTCACGCTGCCCATATTATTGTCGCAACGCCAGGCCGCTTACTTGATCACTTAAACCGCGAAACCGTTCAACTTGATGAGTTGCAAACGTTAGTGCTGGATGAAGCGGACAGAATGTTAGATATGGGTTTTATGCCTGACATTGAAACTGTAATAGATTATGCGCCGATGAGCCGACAAACTTTACTGTTTTCCGCGACTTGGCCAGAAGAAATCGCCCGTATTAGCCAGCAAATCCAGAACGAACCGCAAACAATTGAAATCAATAGTGTTGATGAATTACCTGCGGTTGAGCAGCAATTTTATGAAGTTTCACGCCATGATAAAATCGAATTATTACAAAAATTATTAAGCCGTGAACAACCCGCATCTTGCGTGGTTTTCTGTAATACCAAAAAAGATTGCCAAGCCGTGTATGACGCACTGAGTGACAGCAAGCAAAGCGTTTTAGTGCTACATGGTGACTTAGAGCAACGTGACCGTGACCAAACATTGGTACGTTTTGCAAATGGTAGCAGCCGTGTATTGGTTGCAACTGATGTCGCTTCACGCGGGCTAGATATTAAAGCCCTCGAAATGGTCATTAACTATGAATTATCATGGGATCCTGAAGTTCACGTGCACCGCATCGGCCGTACAGCCCGTGCAGGGGAAAGTGGCTTAGCCATTAGCTTATGCGCACCAGAAGAGGCGCAACGCGCAAATGCCCTCGAAGAAATGCTGAACATGAAACTGAACTGGCAACCTGAGCCCACAGGCCTGCGTATTACACCGCTTGAAGCTACAATGGTGACGTTATGCCTTGATGGTGGCAAAAAAGCCAAAATGCGCCCAGGTGATATTTTAGGGGCACTTACAGGGGATGTCGGCCTTGATGGGGCAGACATTGGTAAAATTGCCATTCACCCAACTCACGCTTATGTGGCAGTAAAACGTTCCGTCGCTCAACAAGCGTGGAAACACCTGCAACAAGGTAAAATCAAAGGTAAATCCGTTAAAGCGCGATTACTAAAATAGCCCTTTCAGTACTTATTTAGCGTCTAACCGTATTTAGGCGCTAAATTTTCTTTTTATTTCTTATTTAACATCAAGTTTAAGCTCATTAATTCAGCAAATGATAGTTGACCCTTGAAATCAATCGTTATATAACTCAATTCACATCGAAATATTAGGTTATATAACAATGAAAAAATATCTTATTGGTTTTTTGGCTTTATCTTGCTCATTTGCCAGCTTCGCTGAACGAGAGTTTACTGACCAATTAGGTCGAAAAGTCATCATTGACGACCAAGTTGAACGCGTAGCTGTTCTCCAACACCAAACATTAAATTTACTGGTTCAACTGGATGCTACCGATAAAATCGTCGGCGTCATGGGGAATTGGCGTGAACAACTTGGGCCAAGTTATGAGCGACTTGCCCCTGAATTGGTCAAGGTTCCCAACGTTGGCGATCTCAAAAGTGTCAATCTGGAAAGTTTGGTCCAATTGAAACCCCAAGTGGTCTTTGTGACAAATTACGCCCCACAAGAAATGATCGATAAAATATCCCAAGTGGGTATCCCTGTTGTGGCAATTTCGTTGCAAAAAGAAAACAGTAGCAATGCAAAAAACAATGTTAATCCTGAGCTTATCAACGAAGAACAAGCCTACAATGACGGTTTAAAAGAAGGTATTGCGCTGATTGGGGATATCGTCAATAAACCTGATAACGCAAAAACACTGATTAAAGAAACCTTTGATAGCCGCGATGTTGTGGCTCAACACTTAAAAAATATCCCTGAAAATCAACGTATTCGTGCCTATATGGCGAATCCCGAGCTCACCACCTATGGTTCGGGGAAATATACAGGCTTAATGATGCAACATGCAGGGGCAATGAACGTTGCCGCAGCCACCATCAAAGGCTACAAACAAGTTTCCTTAGAGCAAGTGATTAGCTGGAACCCAGAGGTGATTTTCATTCAAGACCGCTACCCAAGCGTCGTCGATGAAATCAACAATGACCCGCGTTGGCAAGTGATTGACGCTGTTAAAAATAAACGCGTATTTTTAATGCCTGAATATGCAAAAGCATGGGGTTACCCAATGCCTGAAGCAATGGCGCTGGGTGAATTATGGATGGCAAGTAAGCTCTACCCACAAAAATTTGCGGATGTCGACGTTGATGCAAAAGTGAATGATTGGTATCAAAAATTCTATCGAATTCAATACCAAGGCAGCAATTAATGCACATTATGGCAGCGGGCAGTCTACGTGGTGCGTTGACTGCCATTTTAACACGTTTTCAGCAAACTAATAAGTCGGTAATCACCTGCGAGTTTGGCCCCGCAGGTTTATTACGACAAAAAATTGAAACGGGTGAACATTGTGATTTATTTCTTTCTGCCAATGAGTCACATCCCTTTGCGTTAATGCAACAAAATATCGCCTATGCCACTTTGCCCTTTATTGCCAACTGTTTAGGTATTACCACAACGGCACAACTCGCCGAAAAGTACCCTAATTGGCTGCAATTACTCAGCGCACCAGAGGTTGTCATTGGTACGTCCACGCCCCACGATGACCCTTGTGGGGATTATGTTGCCCAACTCTATGACAAAATTCGCCTGAATCATCCTCAACTTGCTAATGATATTCAAGCTCGCACCCGTCACTTAGTTGGTGGAAAAAACTCCCCGGCGATCCCTTCAGGCCAATTAGCATCCCAATGGCTTATAGAATCCCATCAGGCAGACTTATTTATTGGCTATCATCACTATCAACAAAAAATTGCTAAACTGCCAAACCTCGCCACGCTTCCAATCCCAAATCACGATAATATTCAAGCAATTTACGCGATGGCGCTCATAACAAAAAAAGCTGAAATTTTCGCAAATTACCTATTACAGTTTGAATCACAACAATTTTTTATTGAGCATGGTTTCACTGGCTTTCAATAAATCGTTCAGGAAAATACTTTTTGATTCGATAAATTAAAAATATTTAACAATATACGAAAACGTTTGCTTTTTATTTTGCTGGCTATAAAATGCGTCGGATTTTTTTGGCCTGAGAAAAATAACTGGAGACAATCGTGCCTGAAGATAAAAATTATAGCCATGGCCCCGTGCCCATATCCGCGCGAAAAGGCGGACTAGCATTAACCTTTGTGATGCTAGGTTTAACGTTCTTTTCAGCCAGTATGTGGACCGGAGGCGCTCTCGGTACCGGTCTTAGTTTTCATGATTTCTTCCTCGCAGTTTTTATTGGTAATCTTCTTCTTGGTATCTACACCGCATTTCTTGGTTTTATCGGTTCGAAAACTGGCTTAACAACTCACCTCCTCGCGCGTTACTCCTTCGGTATTAAAGGCTCATGGCTCCCTTCATTTTTACTTGGCGGCACACAAGTCGGCTGGTTTGGTGTGGGTGTGGCGATGTTTGCTATTCCCGTTGGTAAAGCCACAGGCTGGGACATTAACTGGTTGATTGGGGTTTCAGGTATTTTAATGACTGTCACCGTATTTTTTGGTATTTCTGCGTTAACCGTCCTTTCTATCGTCGCCGTTCCTGCTATTGCCATATTAGGGAGTTACTCAGTCTACCTCGCGATCACCGATATGGGGGGGATGAGCGCACTGCAAGCTGTTGTCCCAGCAAAACCGATTGATTTTAATTTGGCGCTTGCCATGGTAGTCGGCTCATTCGTCAGCGCGGGTACCCTAACCGCGGATTTTGTTCGCTTTGGTCGTAAACCGAAAGTTGCCGTTTTAGTCGCGCTAGTCGCTTTCTTCCTTGGTAACTCATTGATGTTTATCTTTGGTGCCGCAGGCGCTGCCTCACTGGGAATGGCCGATATTTCAGATGTCATGATTGCTCAAGGTTTGTTATTACCTGCAATTATCGTTTTAGGCCTAAATATTTGGACAACTAATGACAATGCCCTTTACGCTTCTGGTTTAGGTTTTGCCAACATCACCGGGTTATCCAGCAAAACTTTATCCATAGTGAATGGGTTAGTCGGTACTCTGTGTGCATTATGGCTATACAACAACTTTGTCGGCTGGCTAACCTTCTTATCTGCCGCCATTCCGCCGATAGGTGGGATAATCATTGCTGACTATTTGATGTATCGTCATCGTTATGAAACATTCGATCGCAGCAAAATGCGTGATGTGAATGTCAGTGCGTTAATCGCTGTTGCAGCGGGCGTGATTGCGGGAAATTGGTTACCCGGAATTGTCCCAGTTAATGCCGTTCTTGGTGGCGCTTTGTGTTACGCTGTCCTTAACCCTTTATTCAATCGCCGCCGTGCCACGGATTCGGAGCTAACTCGTGCATAATCAAACTATTAAACATATCCATAATGTCCGCTTACCTGAGCGTGATGGCTTATGGCGCATCGATATCGACAACCAAAAAATCACTGCAATTACCCCGCAAGTGGATGGCGAAATCTTGCCAGAAAGCTTAAACGGTGAAGGTGGGTTAGTCTCAGCGCCTTTTGTTGAGCCACACATTCATTTAGATACCACCCAAACTGCGGGACAACCTAGCTGGAATCAGTCTGGTACCTTATTCGAAGGGATTGAACGTTGGGCTGAGCGCAAAGCCATGCTCACGCACGATGATGTGAAAAACCGCGCATGGCAGACCTTGAAATGGCAAATTGCTAACGGAATTCAACACGTTCGTACCCATGTTGATGTGTCTGATCCTACGTTAACAGCATTGAAAGCGATGCTTGAAGTTAAGCAAGAAGTGGCGCCATGGGTTGATTTGCAAATTGTCGCCTTTCCACAAGAAGGCATTATGTCTTACCCAAATGGTGAAGAACTCCTTGAAGAAGCACTGCGCCTTGGTGCTGACGTCGTTGGTGCAATTCCTCACTTTGAATTTACCCGTGAATACGGAGTGGAATCCCTCCATAAAACCTTTGCTCTAGCCGAAAAGTATGACCGTTTAATTGATGTTCACTGCGATGAAATTGATGACGAGCAATCGCGCTTTGTGGAAACCGTCGCTGCGTTAGCACACGCGAAAGGCATGGGCTCCCGTGTGACAGCTAGCCATACTACGGCGATGCACTCTTATAACGGTGCGTATACGTCCCGTTTGTTCCGCTTACTGAAAATGTCGAAAATTAACTTTGTCGCCAACCCGTTAGTGAACATTCACTTACAAGGCCGCTTCGACACCTATCCAAAGCGCCGTGGGATCACGCGTGTGAAAGAGATGCTGGCCGCGGATATTAATGTGTGCTTTGGGCACGATGACGTTTTCGACCCTTGGTACCCACTTGGCACAGCCAATATGCTGCAAGTCCTGCATATGGGGTTACATGTTTGCCAATTAATGGGTTATCAGCAAATCAACGATGGGCTGAAACTGATTAGCGAATACAGCGCACGCACCTTGAACTTGCAAGACTATGGTGTCAGCGAAGGCAAACGCGCAAGTCTGTTAATTTTGCCCGCTGAAAATGGTTTCGATGCAGTTCGCCGTCAAGTTCCAGTGCGTTACTCTATTCGTGATGGCCGAGTGATTGCCAATACCCAGCCTGCGGTAACCCAGATTCACCTCGAAGAAACTGAAACTGTTCGTTACGGATATTCCCCGCTAGTTTAATTATCAATAATTATGACTAGTCCTGATATAGGTTGACAACTTTTCAGTCATAAAACGCCCGATGAACTTCATTGGGCGTTTTATAGTTTA
>NZ_JBSICC010000080.1:0-1227 GCF_058245955.1 Providencia sp. UF-224
AAATAAAGCCCCCAAAACAGAACGTTATTACACCCTAGGCTATGCCCCGAATGGCAACAAAGCCGCCCAATGCCCGCGATACACCTTAAAGGACAGTGGTTAAAGGAAGCCGGTTTTGAGACAGGCTTCACCTTTACGGTGAAGATTTTAAACGGTTGTTTGGTGTTGATACCCGACAGCGAAGATACCCGAGCGATTAAGCAGCAAAACCAACAACAGCAAGCGCAACTGAGTGCAATAAAACACACCATGCGTGAGCTGATGGCAGAGTATGTTAGCAGCTAAAGGGTAAACTGAGCGGCTCTTAAAAACGAAGAAGCCAGAAGATTGGAAGATCTTCTGGCCATTCTTAATCATTTAATGAATATGCCATCTCTAATTTCTCTAGCAGCCGGAGTTAATTCAAAGCAGTCTTCTAATGGGTCATCATCTAAAGACCAGTGTTCTATTAATTGTAAATGAATCTGATGATTATCAGATAATAAAGTTAAAACTTTTCTTATCAAATCATCTTTCTTACTGTTTTGAACCAATAAATCATTTACAATATCAAGCATTAATTCCATTAATTCATTTTTTTCAAATATATTATATTTATCATTAGAGTATGCTTGAATATATTTTTTTAGCCATTCTTTTGTACGATATGATTCTGGTAATTCATATGCCCAATCTTGAGTATATTCATCTCCCATTGGCAACCCTAAGTCCATAGCTAATTGATTGGTATACATAAAATAAGGCCTCCATTTAATTGGGGTGAGATGAGTTATATGGAAACGATGTCCTAATCGAGCCATCGGGCTTTACAACCACTCTAGCCATATCCGGTTTTATTTCCACTCCGTTAGGTAAATACCCACGACCGCTTATATTATTAGGCAAGGGAACATCATGTACGCCAGGTCCTTTTTTAGCCACATCAGAAATAAAATTAGAAGCCGCATTATCATCTAAATACTGCCCTATCTGATGGTTTTTAGCTCTGGCTCTATCCATGAGTTGCTGAGGTTTTAATTTTTGGCCATGATCAATAAATGTATGTCCATAAGTTGGTTTGCTTTTAGGATTTCCCCACTTCAACTTATCACAACAGTCACCCGCCAACCCAAACGGATCTACCCAACTCACCGGATTATGCACATACCCGTACGGATTCACACCACCCAGCAGCCCTATCGGGTCGGGTGAAATATACTGCCCGTTCTCGCTATCATAATACCGAAA
>NZ_JBSICC010000081.1:0-1212 GCF_058245955.1 Providencia sp. UF-224
AAGCTATCAATCCAGGCTTTATCCTTGGCCGAGATTTCCGGTGGCTTAAAGCCATCCGGCGGCAAGGACTGTTCGAGCAAGGCGGCACTTTGGTCGCGCAGCTGCTCTAAAAACTGTTGGTCATCCGTTAAGGCATGACACGTCGGCACAAGCACCAGACTTGTGCACAATAATAAAAAGGGTTTCATGAAAGTACCTCGCGTTAGAGGAAAACGCAGTTACGTTTACGCCAGATGAGATAACCGAAATTTTTACGACTGTTGGGTGAGGCATGCCCCGTTTGCCAGCGCATCACGGAACGACCAAAGGGATGACATTGCCCTGTATCGGGATGCATATTCACCATTTGATAGCGATAACGGTCTTTCGGGATAATCGGGGACGGGTAGGTGTAACACACCTCCTGATTTTTCCCGACGCTGTTCATCACCAAACCTTGCCGATGTAATTTAAATGCCATGCGCTCGGAAAGCAGAACCGAGGAGGCCTGCGGGCTGAATTCATTGCTGGTATACCCCGTAAACGGATACATACTGCCTTGTGAGCCAGCACACCAAAAAAGCGCATTTAGGGGCTTACTGCCAATACTGGCAATCGCATCGGCGGCACACGCCCCTTGAGCAATGGGATTCGCAAACACAAACGCTTCAGGGGCAATAATCGACGACAACGAACTGTCATTCCACAGGGGGTCTAGCTCAGATAAATAGGCGATATCCATATCCCCACGCTCTAAACAGCCTGCCGAGGTAATAATATTGAGCCAATAGGTCAGTGGGTATTTGTACCAATGCACATGATAGAACGCCCCTTGGGTCGCAGGGTCATTCTGCGTCCCCTTACCCGCCCCCATCTTGCCGACATTGATGTTAAAGCCCCCTAAATTCACCATGCAATATGGTGAACGGGTCACATCGGTCAAAGCAAAGGGCTCCCAATAGCCAATTGCTAAACCAATGCGGTAGAAAATCCCCATCGGGCAGATCTGAATCGGACTGGACGGGTTTTGGGTATCCGGTGCCACACCTGGAAATACAGGCACATTGCCAATGGTCATCGGAAATAAACAATCCCAACAAATATCGGTGATCGGATTAACAAAATTTCCCTCACATAACGCATCCGCTTTCGCAGGTATCGTCACGGTCACACAACCAAGTACGCACACACTCAATAACCAACGGGTGAATTTACTCATCGCCCCTCCTGCAT
>NZ_JBSICC010000082.1:0-1205 GCF_058245955.1 Providencia sp. UF-224
TATACCTCCTGCGAATCCGTTTTCCGGCCAGATTTAAAAGGAAAGCCGATTGTTTGCCTTTCGAATAATGACGGTTGTGTGATTGCGCGTTCGGCGGAGGCTAAACCTTATATCCGTATGGGAGCCCCTTATTTTGAAATTAAGCAGATAATCAAACAAAGGCAACTGGCTGTATTTTCTTCAAATTACCCCTTGTATGCCGATTTTAGTAATCGATTTATGGCCGTAGTTTCCCAAATTGTGCCTCAAATTGAGGTTTACAGTATTGATGAATGTTTTTGTAACCTGACAGGTATGGATACATTGTATTCCTGGCATGAACTTGGTCATAAATTAAAAGAGGATGTCTTCCGGAGTGCTCACTTGCCTGTCGGAGTGGGAATTTCCAGTACCAAAACGTTAGCTAAGTTGGCCAATCACGCTGCCAAAACATGGAAAAAAACAGGCGGTGTCGTCGATTTAAGTTCGCCCAGTCGTCAGAAAAAACTCATGGCACTCGTGCCCGTTGGGGACGTTTGGGGAATTGGCCGTAAACTAGCAAAGCGTTTAAATCAAAGTGGGATTGAAACTGCCTTGGATTTAAGTCGGCTACCGACGTCCCAGGCCCGTAAACTGTATTCCGTCGTTTTAGAGCGAACAGTACGAGAGTTGAACGGTGAATCCTGTCTTCAGCTGGAAGAAATTGCGCCCGCCAAGCAACAAATTATTTGCTCTCGTTCTTTTGGCCATAAAGTCATGGACTACGAGTTAGTTCGCCAATCGGTGTGTGCCTTTGCTGAACGTGCCGCTGAAAAACTGCGGGAAGAAAAACAGCATTGTCGGTTAGTGACCTTGTGGGTACAAAGTAGTCATTTTTCTCATCATGAACCACACTATTATCGACAAGAGACTCAAGCGCTCATTTATCCCACACAAGATACGCGCGAGATTATTCAGGCAGCCGTGGGTTTATTTGACCGACTTTGGCTCCCGAATGTGAAATACAGTAAAAGCGGCATATTACTCAGTGAATTTTCCCCTTCAGGGCAAGTGCAACTAAATTTGTTTGAAAGTGGCCATGGTTTTCGTAAAAGCGGGGAACTGATGCAGACGATTGACCAGATTAATCGCGGAAAAGGTGCTATCTGGTTTGCAGGTCAGGGGATTCAATCGCAATCGGCTTTATGGAAAATGAAGCAGCAATTTTTATCGCCTCGCTGGACAAC
>NZ_JBSICC010000083.1:0-1187 GCF_058245955.1 Providencia sp. UF-224
GTATTATGCAATGATTTTTGCAACAACACCCGCACCTACAGTACGGCCACCTTCACGGATTGCGAAACGTAAACCGTCGTCCATCGCGATTGGGTGGATCAGGGTAACGATCATGTTGATGTTATCACCTGGCATTACCATCTCTACGCCTTCTGGCAGTTCGATAGTACCTGTTACGTCAGTTGTACGGAAGTAGAACTGTGGACGGTAACCTTTGAAGAATGGAGTGTGACGACCACCTTCATCTTTGCTCAGAATATAAACTTCTGATTCAAATTTAGTGTGTGGCTTGATTGAACCTGGTTTAGCAAGTACTTGACCACGTTCGATTTCTTCACGTTTAGTACCACGCAGAAGAACACCAACGTTCTCACCCGCACGGCCTTCGTCCAGTAATTTACGGAACATTTCAACGCCAGTACAAGTTGTTTTAACCGTTTCTTTGATACCAACGATTTCAACTTCTTCACCAACTTTAACGATACCACGCTCAACACGGCCTGTTACTACTGTACCACGACCTGAGATTGAGAATACGTCTTCGATTGGCAGCAGGAACGGACGGTCAATTGCACGCTCTGGTTCTGGGATGTAAGAATCCAGGTAACCTGCTAATTCAACAATTTTCGCTTCCCACTCTGGGTTGCCTTCCAGCGCTTTCAGAGCTGAACCGCGAACAACTGGAGTGTCGTCGCCTGGGAAGTCGTACTGAGACAGTAACTCACGAACTTCCATTTCAACTAATTCTAACAGTTCTTCGTCATCAACCATGTCACATTTGTTCAGGAACACGATGATGTAAGGAACGCCAACCTGACGACCTAACAGGATGTGCTCACGAGTTTGTGGCATTGGGCCATCAGTCGCAGCAACAACCAGGATTGCACCGTCCATCTGTGCAGCACCAGTGATCATGTTTTTAACATAGTCGGCGTGTCCTGGGCAGTCTACGTGTGCGTAGTGGCGAGTTGGTGTATCGTACTCTACGTGAGAAGTAGAGATGGTGATACCACGCGCTTTTTCTTCTGGTGCGTTATCGATTTGGTCGAATGCACGAGCAGAACCGCCGTAAGTTTTAGCCAGAACAGTAGTGATAGCTGCTGTCAGAGTAGTTTTACCGTGGTCAACGTGGCCGATAGTACCAACGTTAACGTGCGGTTTTGAACGTTCAAATTTTTCTTTAGACA
>NZ_JBSICC010000084.1:0-1186 GCF_058245955.1 Providencia sp. UF-224
GGGCAAAAACAGGTGATGAAACCGCAGCAATTTGATGGCCAATGGAGTGCGTATCAGCGTCAAACGATGGAAATCGCCCAAGGTGAACAGTTAACCATACTGGCGAAGCAAAACAAGCTCTCAGCACGTGACAGGGTCACGGTATCGGGCTTTATGCCAAACGCCATTATGGTTAATTTCAACGGAAAAACGCACCGTATTGATGTGCGGGACGGTGTCAAAGCCGATTACGGTTATGTTACCGCGCCAGGGCAACAGGCTAACGATACGGGCACGGTGTTGTTGGCCGCGTCTGCGCGGGATACACAACCGACCTTACTCAATACGGCTGCACGCAGTGGTGAACATATTACTGTGTATACGCCACTGGATAAGATGGAAACTGAGCGTCGTTTATCGCGTTCGCCAGTCTATCAGCAAGCGCGACAGTTAGCGGGGGTTGAAGGATTAGACAGCAAAGCCATTGAACAAGCAGCCGATAATGCGGCTCACGCGTTATGGTCTAAACCCGAAAAAGCTTTGCAACAAGGCATGGAGTTAGCGCAAGAGAGTCAGGTTTTTTTCTCGCGTATCGATGCGATTGCCAAAGCGTTACCGTTACATCCCTCACTCGACAGTCAATCGCTGGGGAAAGCCTTTGACCGCTTAGTCGCCCAAAAAGCCATTATCCCCGTGACCAGTGGTAAAGGGGCTGCCCAACAACATTATGTGACCGCGAGTACGTGGGAGATGGAAAAACAAATCCTGACCACCATTTTAGCGGGCAAAGGGACGCAAACCCCGCTGATGGAGTCTGTTCCCGACGCTGTATTGGCGGGATTAACTGAGGGGCAAAAGGCAGCGACCACATTGATTTTAACCACGCGTGACCAATTTGTCGGTATACAAGGCTATGCAGGGGTGGGGAAAACGACCCAGCTGAAGGCCGTTCTCAAGGCTCTGGACACGCTCCCTGCGGCGCAGCGACCGGAAGTCATAGGCCTTGCGCCCACGCACCGAGCCGTAGGGGAAATGGCGGCAGTGGGGGTGAAATCACAAACTTTGCATGCCTTTTTGATGGATGCGAACCAACGCCAACAGCAAGGGGAGGTACTGAATTTTAAAAACACCCTCTTTTTAGTGGACGAAGGTTCGATGGTCGGTAACAAAATTATGACTGAGGTGTTAGACGTGATTGGGCGCGGTG
>NZ_JBSICC010000085.1:0-1127 GCF_058245955.1 Providencia sp. UF-224
ATGACTAACTGCAAGTCGACACCGCTTTTTAAAAGATATTGAGCAGTGGTAAGTTGTTGTTCATAAGCTTCTTTTCGGCCTTCTTCAATGCCCTCTTTACGGCCTTTTTCTTGTAATCTCAGCGCAATATTCATGATAACCCCTTGATGTTTTTCTGTTGCTTCACTCAGTTGCTGAACAATATATTCAAAATGAATAGAGTCCACGGTAATAAAGAGATAATTAAGGATCGTGATGATGTCATCGTCATTATTATAGTGCTGGTTGAGCGCTTGAGCCAACAAGGGAACAACCCGTTGAAACTCATCGCGTAAGTCCTTGTGTTTCATTGCAAGCTCCATGACGGCAACTTTGCGATGATTGACGAGTTCATTGTCATCAATGACCGTAATATCAACAATGGGAAATGTTTTGCTGTATAAATCTGATGCGACATCCGGCCAATGAAAGCAATGCGTCCAAGGTTGAGCATATGGATAAGGGCTCACTTTTCCGTGGTAAAATAATACAGGCACAACCAACGGTAAGTCTTTATTGCCTTGTTGTAGATGCTGATTCATGGCTAAAAAAGCATAGTGCATCAACCGCCATCCCATGAGCTTATCAGGCGATGATTGGTGCTCAACTAACATATAAATATACCCACCACCTTGCTGTGTTTCGACGGTATACAATACATCTGAGAAACGCGAACGCAGCTGTTTATCAATAAAAGATGTGTTGGTTATCGCTAATGTGTCGAAATGGCATAATTGCTTAATATTGGTGGGAAGGTGGATATCAAAAAAGTCACGCGCATTGTCAACTTTAGACATAAACCCTTTAAAGGCGGCGTCATGGGGTGTTGAATTACGCTGTTTTACCATATCGATTTCCCACTCAACAGATAGCTTGTTTACGTGGGTAATTTTACGCAACTTTCGGACTCATAGATAAAAAGTTTGTCCTAAAATTACGCATGAGATGGTAATTAACTAATTGTAATAATTGATTATATTAAGTTGTGATTCGAAAAAAAAGCGCCACATTGGGCGCTTTACTTAGTTGATGTGACCCGTCCTGAATAAGGTTGACACTTTTTCAATTTAAAATTGGAGAGTGCAATGAAACCAATCACTAAACGAACT
>NZ_JBSICC010000086.1:0-995 GCF_058245955.1 Providencia sp. UF-224
GGCAGCGCGAAATTGGATGGCCATGCCGTCATGACCTTCTCATTTGGCGTGTAATGTAAATCACCTTTATTTCAATGAATTGAAATGGGCTGACGGTCAATAACTACGTCAGCCCTTCAATTAACATTCAACCATCGAGAAGATAAACACTCCTCAGTCTGTCAGTGTTAGGGTTGCTTAGTTCAGCCTGCGCCTTCTCAGCCCCCGAGACCAATTTAAAATCAACGGGAATATCAAACCACCCAACTGCGTAATCAATGGCATGGGCAATGAAGCGGATATCGAATTTAAATTTAGCCCCATCGCTCCCAATCAACTTAGCGCGACAACAGATTTCCACGGCTTTCCAAGAATACGAAATACACTAAATATGGTGTGCGATGCAACCACCTACCTCACGTTTACGACAGCGGATGTTTACCCTCTCAGCGACTATGTACAATCGCAACGCAGAATGCATATCTATGGTTTGGTTGACCCAGTAACAGGCAAAGAAGTCGGTGGTGTTTCATTTGGTGGCGAGAATTTAACAGTGGATGGCCAAACAGCCTACATGGGTCAAACAAGAGGTAAGCTCGGCTCTAATCTCGCTCTCGGATACTTAGGGAAGGATAGAATGTCAACTTGGATCACAATAGACAAATATCCTGTTAATACAATAAACGACTTGGATTTCATGCCAGGTCAGACTTTCGGTATGGATATTGCCACTGTTAATGGTCTAGGCTATACCTATCTAAAACCGACCCAAGTTTTAGCGGCGGATGGGATTAATGTTAATGACGGGTTCAACTTTATCGGACAAGCCATCATGACTTTCAAATTTGGTATTTAATATTCTGCACAGCTAAATAAGGGTTTCCTTATAGTACAGGAGGGTGTCCTTCGCCATAATGCTCCCTGGATAAACTCTGGGGAGTTAATGATAAACCATACAATCCCTCCTTAGCCGGCTCACATACCATGCGACAGCAGAATAAATTGACTGAATGATA
>NZ_JBSICC010000087.1:0-862 GCF_058245955.1 Providencia sp. UF-224
CTTGTTCTCCGAGCAAAATCCATCGACATTACGCGCCAAAATTTTTAGGTCAATTACCTAAATTGGTGCCCGTTCGCCGTTTTGCGGCGGCGTTGAAACGTCACGACTGGAACCGAAACCCCCATATTTATCAATTACGCTATGCTCGAAAGCAGCGGATATCCGTGCGTTCTGAACGCCGAGAAACCTTTGATGCGTTAGCGATGGCGATGATTGCGTATGCGGATTACAATCCGGAAAGTGACGCCCTGTTTGAAGTGATGTGTTCAGTGGAAAAGCTGGCTGAGTTATGTGGTCAGTTGTATCGCTATGACAGTGGTCGAAAAAGTTACGACCCAATATTGCATGCGCTGCGTGATTGGGAACAAGCTAACCTCATTATTATTGACCGTGATTTTGATATTGAAGCGAAACAATACAAAGCGATGCGTATCTGGATACGCCCTGAGTTTTTCCACGGACTCGGGTTTTCAATGCTGGAACTGCGCGAAGTCGTCTCCAGCTTTAGCCGTTGGATGGAAAAGAAGGGGCTCAAGGAGAGTTATCAAAAACGATACGCACAACACGTGCTGCGACTTGCGCGCGCGAATGTGGCATCACTCGATACTAAGCGTAAACTTTGTGGCCTACTCAATAAGCTGAAAACGCTTGTGATAGGGAAAGATGAAGCGCTTAAACAAGAGAAGAAACACTTATCCAAAGCCTTAAAGGAAAAGAAAGCGTTAGCCAAGAGTTTAGCGACGCCAGAAAGTCCGGAGCATGCCGCATGGCGTCGTTTTGAAGCCTGGAAGGTGACACAACCTTTAGCGGTAGTCATGGCGTTTGAGCGTGAAATGAAAGCCTTGTATCCGACTGCACAAGG
>NZ_JBSICC010000088.1:0-833 GCF_058245955.1 Providencia sp. UF-224
GCGATTTCCATCGTTTGACGCTGATACGCACTCCATTGGCCATCAAATTGCTGCGGTTTCATCACCTGTTTTTGCCCTTGACTGTCAAGTAAGGTAACGGAACGGGTTTCAGGGGTGACGCGGTCAATGGTGTAGCGCTCAACCTCTTTCTTGTCCGCATTCCAACGCTCCATCACCATCCCTTCGCGGTAACTGTCAATTTGCTTGCGCGAATGGCTGTCGAGCCACACGGGTTTGAGCTGGGTTACCGTCACCGTTTTTTCACTGAGCATCCCGCGTTCGGTGAGCGTTTGGCGGATAGTGTCAGTCACGATTTTTTGCTCCCGAACTCCGCTGACCTGCGCAACCACGGGTTTCATGTCGCTGTGCAGCTGTGCATAATCCGCCGCCAGTGCCGCATAACGATGATTTTTATCAGGGATATGCGCAGTTTTTACCGTCAATATAGAGGAAGACTCGCCCTGAAAACGTGGCACCCCCGCATCTTGTAAGGTGGCCAGCACATTCCCCGTGCCTTTACGCCCGCCGCTGTCCATCATGAGCACTTGCACATTGGCAGATTGGGCGCTTTCCAGTAGGGATAAGGCCGATTTCAAGGACAGCTTTTCCGCATTGGCAACCACCAAGGTACTGTTGGGTCTTAGTGGTTGCCCATCACCCAAAGTCATTTTCGGCACAGTGGCAAAGCGATTATCATTGGCAAAGGCTTTACCGCTGGTCGCATCGAGGATCATCACCGCCACTTCACGCCCTTGCGATTGCGCCATCGTGACACCGTCTAATACCCCGTCTCGCTGCGCTTTACCCAGTCCTTGACTGGCCACAATCGCAAT
>NZ_JBSICC010000089.1:0-800 GCF_058245955.1 Providencia sp. UF-224
CTCGAACAGTCCTTGCCGCCGGATGGCTTTAAGCCACCGGAAATCTCGGCCAAGGATAAAGCCTGGATTGATAGCTTGTTAGCCAAACAGCAGCACGCGCAGCAACAGGCCGCGGATGTGGCTAAAGCTCAAACAGCTCGGGAAACTCCGTTTATCTATTTTGTGTCGTTTTCGATCCCCGAAGCGGGACTCAAACAGATGGTGCCAGAGGCCACGCAGCTTGGTATTCCCACGTTGATTAATGGGCTAATTGACAATGACTTTCGCAAAACCGCCAGTGCCGTGTTTGAACTGACCAAAGACAGTGGTGAAGGGGGCGTGCAAATCGACCCGAAAACCTTTGCGCAATACGGCATTACCCAAGTGCCCGCATTGGTGGTGCGCTGTGAGCAAGGATTTGATGTGATGTACGGCAATATTCGCTTGGTCTCGGCTATCGAGCGGATTGCCAATAGTGGCGATTGTAGTGATGTAGCCCGTGATTGGTTGGCATCGAGGGTGCAGCAATGAAACGGTTATTGATTGCATTATGTGGCGTGGGTGTTTTGTCATTGGGGTTTGCGGCCAATGAGTATAAAGCCGGGTCGGAATTTGCCAGCGGCCTAAAAAACAAAGGGACTGAGACCATAAAGAACACGAACCCTGCCAACATTATCCCGAACTATACCGCTAACCCGTCAGAAAGCGGCTATTACGGTGGGGTGACGTCGGGCGGAAGTGGTAGGTTAGAGCAGGCGGGAAGCAAAGCCTTACACAGCAATGAGGCGGGGCAGCTGACCATGGATGTGCTTAAAAATAAA